>JAPKCE010000382.1 GCA_028823075.1 Myxococcota bacterium | reverse complement strand
AGGTGCCGAGCGGGGAGCGACTTACGACCAGCAGTTGTTGTCCTAGGCGCAGGCTTTGACCATCGACCAAGCGAAGCGGTGCTTCGCAAAGGCTATGAACGCCGAAACCGGGTAAATCCGTTAGCGTGAGTCCGCCGCCGCCGGCCGGTTCAAACTCTACCAGCGATTTTTGGCCCGACCGTGTGACCATGGCCAGGCCCTGATGATCGATGGTTAGCCGGCACTTTCCTTGCGGTAAGGTCAACGATTGACCGGGAAAACCATTGAGCGAACGCATTAGATTTAGGCGCAAAGTCGAGGCTTCAAGCACACCGCTCGAGAGCAGATGTCCACATGAGGTACAGACTTGAAAATCGGTCCCAATCGGACAGGAGCACGAAGGGCAAAAGCGGCCAGATGCCACAGCAGTCCCGCCGAACATAGGAGCTAAATCAATTTCTGTAGTGGCCTTGCGTTGAGGGAGTTCGGGGGTGTCTCGGCCGGGTTCATCAAGGGTGTTCACCAATTCAGCGAGGGCACCGCGAAGCTTATCCTCACTTTGACCGGCATCGGCACAGGCCGGTCGCGTGCAATAGCCCAATGGCATCGGTGCTCCGCATTGTTGGCAGCGTTGCATAAAATCGTCCGAAAATTGCCCTGTCAGAATTGTCAGGCTATGGAGGCTCGTACAGGGAGCAGACCTGGTTTGTCCACGCGCCCGCGAAAGGGAATGCATATGTTGCATGTCGAGACGCAAGGAACCTTGCAAAGTGGTATGGCCGATTCGTTGGTCCGTCAGTTGTTACGTGCCGGTGCTCACGGGCATTTGAAGTTGAAGGTGGTCGATGAAGACTGTCTGATTTCATTTCGGCCTGGCCGCGTAGATTCGGTTCGAGCCGGTGGGCTCGAAGGCAGTGATGCTCTGTTGCGCATCGCCGCCTTGGCAGAAGGCGACTGGACCTTTGAACAGGCAGGCGAACAACAAGAAGCGGATCTCGAAGATGCGACCCTTCGGATGTTGGGCGATCTGGACCGCCAATTGTCGCGCTGGATGCGCTACGTACGGCGTCTTGGGGGTCTAGAGCGGGTGCTGACCGCCGATGAGTCGCAACTGCACGACAGTAACCTGCCTGGCGAACTCAAGCCCTTTGCCCAGGAGTTTGACGGCGAGAAAAGCGTGCTCGAGCGTATTCTTAGCTCGACTATGAACGATCTGACCTCGCTACGCCTCACCAGCAAACTAGTCGAACAGGATATTCTCGTCGATGAGGATAGCTTGAGGGGCGCCGCGAGCGCCGATACAGAGGCCGCGGCCGCTAGCTGGCTCGAGGGTAATTCAGGGGTTTTTGTAAACCCTTTAAAAGCTACTGAGACTGCGGTTGACGAGCATTTCGGCGCGGCCACGGAACTTCCCACGTCGCTGCCCGAGTTGGTCGATGAAGGTGACTCACCCTTTAGCTCGGGTGATGATTTGGCGTCTGAAACGGTATCGGACGAACCTAAGCTGCTCGAACCCGAACCCGAACCCGAACCCGAACCCGAACCCGAACCCGAACCCGAACCTGAACCTGAACCTGAGGCAAAGGTCGACGCATTGATCCGCTTTGATACGCCGACCGATGTCACTGAGTCGGCGCGCTCGCGCATCCTCGCTGAGGTCGGGCAGCCCGATGACGACCTTGCCGAAGGTCAAGGTGATATGGACGAAGAATGGTTCAACTCGGGCACCGATGAAGACCCGCATGATTTCGATATTGATTATCATAAGAGCAGCAACAGCAAGTACTACATCGCTGCGCTGCTGGGTTTTGGTGGTCTCGGCGCCTTTTTGTTCATGAACAGCGACGCTCCGAAGGCCGCTTTTAATATTGATCAGGAGCTGGTTGAGCTTGATAAACTGATCTCTGATCAGAGCTGCTTTAACGCCAAAGAGAAGATGGCTTATCTGCAGAAATCTACTGTGCGCCCTGCCCATAAACTGGCGTTACAACAGCGCGAAAGCCGACTCAAAAAATGTGAGAAAGATGACCAGCGGATGATGCAGGCGAAGGGTTTACCCGGCGGCATTTCCGTGACTGGCGGCGATTTTTCGATAGCTACCTCAAAGGACCTCGCCGCTGCGGCCATCGCCGCGGCCCAGGGTGATTCGGCCATTAATTACGATCAAACTGCTCGTTTGAGTACGAAAACTGCCAAAAACTTTGGCCGCTTTGTCGACTTCGGCGGGCAAATATCAATCCGGCTCGACGACCTTCGACGCACTCAGGCCAACAAAGATGGGACCTTTAGCGTCGGGCTCAAGTTGACCATTAAGGCGCGCAAAAAAGATGTGCAGTACGAGATGCTCTCCATGAAGCTGCGCGATAACGCAGAAGGTCAGCAGGCACCTCGTTGGTGGCAGAGCGCGCCGAGTGACACCATGGTTCCGGCCCTGGGCTCTGGTAAGATCGCCAAAGGGCGCATGGTCAGTGGTTGGGTTACCTTTCACGGGCTTGACGAGAAGGTGAAATGGCCCAGCTTTGACTACCATCCGATGTGGGAGCCGAAGGGCTTCGCGGCGGGCTTAGCCGATGATCTGAGCGCCGACTTTTCGAAACTCTTGGCTGCTGACGCGACAAAAGCCGCACCAGTAGATTCGCCGAAACCCGAACTTAAAGCGCCGACAGACCGCAAGCCACGAGCAAAGTCTAAACCCGCCGCTAAGCGCGTAACTCGGAAAGCGCGGGCGCCCCGCGAGAAGAGCGAGCCTCGGATCGTCAGCAAAGACCCGTTGGCTAAAGCGCGCAGTTACCTGAAGAAACGCGACAGTCGTCGTGTGCTTGCCGAAGCGCGGCGCGTGCTACGTAAGGCTCCCGGAAACGGCGAGGCGTATTACCTGCTCGGTTGGGCGCAGGTGCAAATGGGCACCTTTCAGTCGGCCAGGCAGAGTTTGAGCAAGGCGACAAGTTTGGGTGCTCCTCCTGACGCCTGGTACAACCTCGGACTCGCCTACCAGATGCTCGGCGATGATCCAAAGGCGATTACCGCTCTGAAG
>JAPKCE010000381.1 GCA_028823075.1 Myxococcota bacterium | reverse complement strand
CTACGACATAAACCTCGCTGGTGAGCGCATTCGCGCTGCCGGCTTGTCGGATCATTTCGCCAGGCGCCTTGCGCGTGGGGTATGATCTCGACAACCCTAAAATACTCAAAACCCTGGGCTCCAAAATTGAACTTCAAGAGGCGAACCTTCGCGGCCTCAACACCTACGCCCGTGGAGCCCGCTACACCCTGCTACTCGGCTTAGCGCTCTTCACCGGGGCTGTGGCTTATTTCGTTAGCGGCAATCCTACGATGGGCGCTTGGCTTACGGCCTACGGCCTTCTCGGTTGTGTCACGTACTACCTATTCTCTCCTCTCCTCAACCACTTCGCGCAGACATCACGTCAAGAGCTCACGGAACTCCAAGATCTTAAAGACCAGGCGCAGCAGCGACAGAAAGCCAACCAAACATGATTGATCATGCCGACGATTACATCGATTTTCTCAACGAGGCGGTGACGCCTTTTCACGCCGTCGCCGAGCTTAAGCGTCGCTTTACTGCCAGCGGCTTCAGCCAAGTTGATCCCTACGCCGATTGGAACGTTCAAGGCGGGGACCGCTTGATGATCGAATCTGCCGATAGGCGTTCGCTCATCGCTATCGTCGTGGGAGAGCAATGCCCGGCGCATGGTGGCTATGCCATCGTCGGTGCCCATACCGATTCACCGGATTTACGTTTAAAGCCGAAGCCGACGAGCGAGGCGGCAGGCGTTGTGCTTTTACACACCCAATTTCACGGCGGTGTCATCTATCGTTCTTGGCTGGACCGCCCCTTGGACCTGGGTGGCTGTGTGTACAATATTGTGCGCGATGATCAGGGCAAGCCGAAATACTCTGAAAACTCGGCGCTTCCCGAGGTCAAGGCGACTCTGGTTCGAGCGCGTCAGCCGGTCGCGGTCATTCCTGATCTGGCCATCCACCTGGACCGCGACAAGAACGACGGCGGAAAGATAAACCCCGAAGTCTGGCTAAACGCTGTTTTAGGTACGGGAACCCGTGATGAGTTGGTTCCAAAACTCAGTGAATTGGTGGGCCACGATCTGCTCGAGGCTGACGGCTTTCACTTGCATCTCTTTCCTTATGCACCGGCGCTCCGCGTCGGGGTCGATCGCAGCATCATTCTCGGCCCTCGACACGACGACTTGGCGATGACCTACGCCGGTTCACAAGCGCTGATCGAAAGCCTTGAGGCTAGCTCCAGGGGTCGGCGCACCCGAGTCGCGGTGTTCTTCGATGCTGAGGAATGCGGCAGCATGACGGCTTCGGGAGCCCATTCTGGTTTCTTGCGCGACAATCTGCTGCGTCTGACGCGCAGCCATGCTGGCTATGTGGCTGGTGAAATGGACCCAGAACAAGCGTTTGCCGCGAGTTTCGTGGTGTCGGCCGATATGGTGCATGCTCACCACCCTAACCATCTCGACAAGCACGAGCCGCGTCATGCGCCCAAGATCAACGATGGAATGGTGATTAAGACCAACGCCAATGAACGTTACGCCACCACGGGCGAAACCGAGGCCATGTTTCGTGCGATCTGCGAACGCGCCGAGGTTCCGGTGCAAAGCTTTGTCATTCGTCAGGACATGCGTTGCGGCAGCACAATCGGCCCCATCACTTCTGCGCTGCTCGGCGCTCGCACTGTCGATGTCGGCATCCCAATGTGGGGTATGCACAGCACCGGCGAGGCCGTGGGTGCTCAAGATTTAGGCCGCGCCGTAGCGGCCTTTACCGAACACTTCTGTGGACTGCGCGAATAGAACCTAGTGAGCGCTAAATTAGGACCGTTTTTACCCCCCACCTTAAAAGGTGCTTAAAAGACGCTTTCCAAAGAGGCGCTTGATCCCTACCCCTGTGGCGCCAAAAATTCGGAGTTATTCATGGGCAAGTTGCTGGTCATCGCCGAGAAACCTTCCGTCGCATTAGACATCGCAAAAGCCTTAGGGCCTTTCGAGCGTCTGGATGGCGGCGAATACTTTGAAACCGAAAGCCATGTCATCTCGTTTGCAGTCGGTCACCTGGTTGAGCTCAACCAGCCCGATAGCTACGATAAGAAGTGGAAGGCCTGGACCCTTCGCAGTTTGCCGATCCTGCCCGATGAGTTTGCCCGCTCGCCGCGCGACGCACGTGCCACCAAGCGGCTCAAGCTGCTCAAGAAACTGGCAAAGCGCAAAGATGTCGATGGATACGTTAACGCTTGTGATGCTGGGCGAGAAGGCGAGAATATTTTCCGCACGGTGGTGCAGTGGATCGCTCTCGACAAACCGACTCGGCGCTTATGGCTGTCGAGCTTGACGCAAGGCGCTATTCGCAAAGGCTTCGACAGTCTGCGAGATGGAGCCGAATACGACGATCTAGGCGATGCGGCTGCCTGCCGTGCTGAAGCAGACTGGCTTATCGGCATGAACGCTACCCGCGCCATCTCGATTCGTCTCAAGTCGTTTAACTACGAAGGTGTTTGGACTTCGGGACGTGTGCAGACCCCTACCCTGACCATGCTCGTCGATCGTGAACTCGAGATTTACAGCCATCGAGCCACGCCGTTTTGGTTAATTAACGCTTCCTTTAGCGCCGGCGGTCAGACCTATGAAGCTCGTTTTCATAAGTCTGGGATCAAAAAGGAAAGTGACCGGATTTTGAGCCAAGAAGAGGCGGACTCAACGCTGGCGCAAGTGCACAGCGCCACGAACTGGACGGCGCGTGACGAACGCAGCCAACAGATTCGTAAAGCCCCCCTTCTGTTTGATCTCACCAGTCTCCAGAAGGCAGGCAATAGCCTCTTTGGATTTAGTGCGAAACGCACGCTGGATGCGGCACAGCGCCTTTACGAAGGTCATAAACTGATCAGCTATCCGCGTACCGATTCAAAATTCTTACCCAACGATATGCGCGAGAGTTTCGACGATATTATCAGAGCGCTGACCGGTTATGCTCCCGCTGCTGCTGGTGCTCGAGCAATTCAAAGCGATGGCGCCCAAAATGTGGGTCGCAACTACAATGACGCCAAGGTCACCGATCACTTTG
>JAPKCE010000380.1 GCA_028823075.1 Myxococcota bacterium | reverse complement strand
AAGCCATGCGCGACGCCATTGGGCCTCTTCGGCCATGTCGCCCTTAGGATGCTTGGCGACCAGCTCAGCATAGGTCGCTACCGCCTTTTTCGTCTTGCCGCGGCGTTGCTGCTCATCGGCCAAAAAGAACAGAAAGTCGTCGCTCAAACGATGTTTAGGAAAGCGCTTATGGGCTTGCCGGACCAAAGGTTCGAGTTTGCTTGAATCCACCACGGCCTGACTGTAAATTCGCCCGTAAAACACCGCTGGCGTCGTGTCGTTATCGCAGCCCGAATCGATATGCTTTTGATAGGCTTTAATCGCTTTGCGGTGCTTGCGCATCTTGCGCAAAGCCCGACCGAGAATGGCCTGGATCTGACAGATTTCTGCACTATCGGGAGCGAGCGCTTTAGCAGCCCGAGCTGCTGCCAGCGCGTCCTTATTGGCGTGAGACGCTAACATCTTTTCGGCTCGCCCAAGGAGCACCGCTTTCGGCAAGAACTTGTCGAGTTTTTTACGGTTCTTGCGCGGCTTCACGCGGTTGCCCAAGCGTTTTAGCGCCGAGCGCCCCGCCGACAAGTCGCTAAAATGCTGAACAAGTGCCAAATCAATGGAAACACGCTGCGCTTCTTTCGCAACCTCCGAGGCCATCGACAACAACTTGGCTTTGCACCACCGACTCAAGCAGCCCTCAACCGATGCCTGGCGAAGCGACACGGCGTGCTCACCCTTTTCGAGGCTCGCCAAAGCGATAAGAGCTCGGTCATGCTCGCCGCTTTTGAGCAGACGCTTGGCGATTAACGCTATCGCCTGGCGCTCGTTGCCCTTTTGCGCACAACTCAAAGCGCGCGCCAAAAGTTCGGTCCCCAGTTCCGGCTTACGGTGTGCGATTGCTGCAAAGGCTAATCGACAGAGATTATATTTCTTTAAACCTTCGGTGACGCGAGCAAAGCGCACCACCTCGAGCGCTTCTGCCTCGTATAAGAAGGTAAGCCAAAGGGCACCTTGTGTCGCCTTAGGGCGGGTCATAAGATAAGCTTTTTCGTAGCTCTTTTCAGCGATCAAGTCACCGACATCGGCTGCCAGAAGAGGCAGGGTAAGCAGTGCTAAAATCACTGTTTAGCCGCGCTTGTCTCGGCGCCCGGGAAGCGCCCCTTGAGTCGTTGATCCTCAACAACGATCGTCGCTTCAGCACGTAATTTGGCGACCAGGGCGCGCTCTTGTTCGGCACTCCGTCTTGCCTGCCAGCTACGAGCGAGCTCGACACGCACATCCTCGAAACTCAGGTGATGCGCCTCTTCGACTGCGACAACCTTAATCAGGCGTTGGCCATCGGGACTATCGATCGGACCCACAACACCTCCCTTTTTTGAGCCTTTCAGCAGCGGCTGCCAAGCAGGCGAAAGGCTGCCCTCAAAGCGCCAGCCGAGATCACCGCCACGGCTCGCGCTAAGGGATTGAGAATGAGCCGCAGCGAGCTTGGAAAATCGCTGGCCTGGCCTGCGCGCCTTGCTCATTAGCCGCTTGATCTGAAGATTTGCTTTAGCCCGAAGGTCTTCTCGTTTGGCCTTATCCGGCAGCGCATCAGAATTGGGTACAGCAATCAAAATCTCGGCTAACCGAAGGCGCCTCGCTCGCGCATAACGCTTCTCTTGACTTGCATAACGCTTGCGAAGTTCGGCCTCGCTAGGCTCACTTTTTTGCGCCGTGCGCTCAAAAATTTTGGCTTGTAAGAGATGCTGCGTTTGGTCTGCCTGCCATGCTTCAAGGTCGCGACCGATGCGCAGAAGATAGCCATCAAAAGCCTCTTGGTTACCTAGACGCTGGCGAAACAGCTTCTCGTGATGCTCGAGTTCAGCAGCAGAGACGCTGATCGCCAGGCGCTTGCCCTCGGCACTGAGAACAGCACGGTCGATGAGATGGTGCAGTAGAGCCACGCGGATACTATCCTCAAATGCTTGGGTGATGGAACGCCCGGCGCGGCGAAACTGTTCCACCTGAGACTGAACCCGAGTTTCCAATTCGCTGCGCAGAACAACCACACCGTCGATGCGCACGGCGACGGGGTCATCGTTTGCCTCACGCAAAATTCGGCTCGGGTCGGCAGGGTCCCTCTCGGGTTCGGCTGGAGCCTCGGTATTACCCGTGCAGGCAACCCCGCTTAATACAAACAACAACAACAACATTAAGCGCATGATAACTCCATCGACACGCTGCATCGGCCGAAGAGCCCTCAGGGTCAAGCATCAGTCGGCCTGCGGTGCTCCGACGCATCCTTCACTGACACAAACGACACAAAGCCTTGCGGTGGCCCCTTTAAACTAGGGTCGTAGTTGTGCTATCCAAGAACTAAGTGTTTTTGGGAGATTAAGATGTCTGCCCTCACCCCGCGCCCTAAACTGCTCGCCGCGCAGATCATGAGGCGCAAACTTTTCACCCTAAAAGCCGATGCCAGCGTTTACGAGGCTATCGAGTTATTGCTGAACAAAGGGATCTCCGGCGCGCCGGTCGTCGATGCCGATTACAACCTAATCGGCTTGCTAAGCGAAAAGGATGCGATTCAAGCTTTGCTGCGCGGAATCTACGATCGCCTACCTACCCCTAGTGTGGGTTCGGTGATGCGCGTTCAGCTAACGACGGTGACCGCTGACAGCGACCTACTCACCATCGCTCATCTCTTTACGAAGCACGCGTTTAGACGCTTGCCGGTTGTCGACGGCCAGCGTCTGCTCGGCCAGATTAGTCGCCGCGACCTGCTGCGAGCGATGAGCGAGCAACTTAAGGGGCGCAACCCTTACGAAGCTTCAGCGCTGTTTTTAAGCGCCACCCGAGAGCGTAGCGAAGGACCAGTCTAATGCGCTAAAACCGTCGCGCCGATAGGTTGCCCGGCGGCCAGCGCATACTGCTCGGCGGCGCCGACAGCACGACGATGAAAAAACCTCCAACGAGTTTCGCCGGCTCTAGCTCTCGAATGGAAATGCTTCCGCGATGAGTCTAGTTTAGCCACGGATTTTCGTCATGAAACACGAATCGGAAATCCAT
>JAPKCE010000379.1 GCA_028823075.1 Myxococcota bacterium | reverse complement strand
AGTAAGCATCGGGGCAATCGACCGGGTCCTCGCAGCTGGGTGGGAAGTTATTACGGCAGCCCTGCACACAAGCCTCGCCCACGCAGATCTGGCCGGCGCCACATTGCTCATCGTTTAGGCAATCGACACAGCGACCTCGGGTACAACTCTGTCCATCGGCGCAATCTGAATGGACCCGACAAGGAGAGACACCGGAATCAACAGGGGCCGCGTCAGGTACGCCGACATCAGCGGGACCTCCAATATCGGCAGCCGGGCCGCAAGTTGGACAGGTTTCGGCAGGCGCATCGACACAAGCGACGACAAAGCTCGATAGAAGAACAATACGGGCTAAACAAAGACGTGACATAAGGCTGTTTTCGATTCGCTTTAACGGTTAATCGCCGGCAGGCTAGCCCGGAAGTTGGAGATTGACCATGCCCACGCCCATAGAATCGCGAGCCTTGGTGTAATGGAGCGCTCTAAGCGGCTTCCATGGGCAAGCTTTACGCTGGTCCTAATCGTGGTCGGCTGCTCCTTATTGGCGTGGAAAACAGTCGGCTACCCATTGACAGCAGACAGCGCCGGCTCGGTCGGAGCTCGCCATCAATGGTCCCTGCAATTGGGTCAACTCTGGCGTCTTATCAGCGCCGCTTGCCTGCATATGGATGCCCCGCACCTGCTCTGGAACCTACTCCCCAGCCTCCCTTTCTTAGTTCTTCTTGAGCGCAGAATGTCAGCGGGTCAGATGGCCGCGCTGGTGCTTCTCGGCGCCGTGTTCGGACATGCTTGCGGCGCTATTTTCAGCGGCGGTACAAGCGTCGGTTTTTCGCCTTCACTTTTTGCTGTCATCGCTGCGTTTATCGTCACGCAAGGAGAGCGCTCGCCGCAACTCGTTCGCCTAGCGACGATCTATCTTGGTGTCGGGCTAGTGGCATCTCTGCGTTTGGAGGGTGTCGATATCGGTAGTCATATCGGCGGGCTCGGCGCGGGTGTTGTCGGTGGTTTGATGCTGCGCCATGGCGGTTCAGCCGCTGCCCTACTGCTGCTCACTCTTCTGCCGATGGTCGCTGGTTTGCCCCTTGCTGACGAGCCACCGCAAACCTGGGATCTCGAAACGCATGGCTTGTTGCTGGAGATCAGCAGCGATTTCAAACCCTCTACCGATACCTCAACACGCTGCATCGTCGGAAGCACGACGTGCCTGACTGTGAAAAGCAGACGGGTTGCGCGCCGAGCCGACCTCGCCGCCCTGGATGGGCATTGCTTTGACAGCCAGAACACGCGCCCTAACGCTCGTTGCCTGCTTCAAAATCCGGGCAGAGTTTGCTCGATGGTTCGGCGCGGGTTGTACCAACATAGCGTCTGCCTAGTGAGCAAACACCCCAAAGCCCTGCGGCGCTGGACCCACCTTTTGAGGGGGCTTACCCTCATACCGCCTCACGATGACCTTGAGGGTGATGCCAAGCTGATCGAAGCCCTGCGCGCTCATCGGCTCGGCGAAACCCAAAAGGCTCGCGACGCCTACCGCGTTGCGATGCTTCGAAGTCCGGACGATGCTCGGTTAACTTTTCTCGCGGCGCTACTTGAGGTGGATTTTGCCGATAACCTTGAAAGAGCCCTAATCCTGGCAGAACGTGCTGCGGCTTTGGACCCAAAACATCCAGACGGCCGAGCGCTGTTGCGCGAGATCAAGGAAAGGTTGCGCCGGTGACACCTCGCCAGAAGAAAATTTTCGGCGCCTTTTTAGCCCTTCTGCTGCTCAGCCAATGCGTCGCTGTGGTGGCTTCCTTTTCAGCTTCTGCCGATGCCTTGCGCGTCTGGGTATCACCCCGCCTTATGCGCGGTAGTAGCGCTCATCTGCGCGCCGTAGTGGTAGCAGCGTCCGACCTGAGTCACCGCCAGGGTGTGACCTATCGAGTTAGCCTCCGCCAAGGCAGGCGAGAGCAGCAGCTCCTTGAAAAAACCGAGTCTGGCGAGGTCTTAGATCTAGGATTTCTGGTCCCCAATTGGCCGGCTGGCGTGGCGCGCTTAGTCGTACGTTCTGACTTTCAAGCGCTGCAACAGCAGGTGAGCATCCGGCTGCAACTCATCGACAAGCCTGAGGCTGGTGTGCGATGGGTCGAACCGTTTCGAGCCCTCGCGGGCGACTCGCCTTCTGACGCTGCTGAGACCGAGCCGAAACGCTCAGCGCGCATCCCTTTGACCGCCTTTCCACTGACTGGCTGGGCCGTTCGTAACATCGACCTCCCACTTGTCGTGAGACGAAAGTCTGGCTCGGTTTTACGCCTTCGCCGAGAAGGTGACTCCGGCGTCGGAAAGCTTTTCGGTGTTGCCGGGTTTGCGGCTTTAAACATGCCCCAGCCCTTACACCGAGGGCGCTATCGCGTGCAGGTAGCCGACGCCAAGGGCTCCTGGGCAACCCATGACCTTTGGCTACACAACCCTCCCGCAGAGCTACAGATTATGGCTTCTCAACGAAGCGTAAAGCCGGGTGAAGAAATTCATCTAACGCTGCGCTCGGACAGCCGGCGCAGCAGTTACAAAGTTCAGATTTATCACGACGCCCAATGGCAACAGATGATCGACGTACCGATGCGCGAGAGACAAGGTGAACTGCGCCTACGGGCTCTGGCAAAATCGGGTTGGTTGAGCGCCGTTTGGGCTTCTGACTTGGTGACCGACGGTCGGCGCAGAGCCTTTATCGCCTTGCGCGTTGGCGATGCCCCGATGCCCCAAGGGCTAAGCGACGAATTGGCCCATACCGGAACGCCTCTCGGGCGGCAGGCGATGCTCAGCCGTATTCAGCCTTTGCGGCTGCAACCCCCCTTGCGCGCCGACACGATGGTTTTACGCAAAGCCCAAGTTGAAGAAGAGCGGTTAACTCGCCAACGCTACGCTAGTCTAGGGTTTCAACTCGTCGCGGTGGCCTTTATCAGTTGGCTCTGCATTAATATTCTCGCTATGCAGTTGAGCCGGACCAGGAGTCGTAAGGCGTTGGTTTTAGAGATGGAAGAAGCTCGAAGCTTAGCCGGGCACCCGTTT
>JAPKCE010000378.1 GCA_028823075.1 Myxococcota bacterium | reverse complement strand
CTCTTTCTCTGCTCTCGCGGCCCGCTCCGGCGCGGCCACGGCCGGTGTCGGCAGGGCGATCGGCGGCCGGCTCACCAGTTCAATGCTCTCCATCTCGAGTAAGTCTTCTTCGCGAATACTGAACTCGGCGGAACTGGTGACTTCTGTTACCTCTTCTGGCAGCTCCGTTTCGAGTAGATCCTCATCGGCCAACGCGATGGACTCCCCGCTCAAGGGCTCGCTCCGAGCTTGCTCCCTGAGTGCGGCGATCAGCGGCGTTATCTCGAACAGTCTCTCGCTAGCTAAATCACTGCGCGCCGCGCTAAGCACCCCTGCAACAGCGGGCCAGCGGTCGCGAACATGATCAAAGGCCGCGCTTCCTGGCGTATGGCCACTGAGCATCCATTCAACGATGCTGGCGACACTAAACACATCGGCGCGCCCATCCAAATCCTCTCGCCCTTGAACCACTTCCGGCGCCAACCAACTCGCGCCACCGAGCCCTTGCTGCTGAGCCTTCGCCCAAAGCTGCGGGAGGATAGCGCGGTTCGTCTGCAGGTCGGTGAGAACCAGTCTGTCGGGGAGTACGAGGATGTTTCCGGGATGAAGGCCGCCATGGGGAGCGGAGCCCTGCAGCTCTTCAAGCGCTTGACGAAGTTGGTCCACGAGGCGCGCAGCCTCGCCGAGCCCCGCTGATCGGCCAGATGCCCGCTGCAGTTCAGCGAGAGACGGAGCGTCGATGAGATCGGTGATCACAAAACTGCCGAAATGCTCGTCCCTGCCCGAGCGCAAAGGTGCGGCGATGCGATCGCTCGCAAACCCTCGTGCGGTCTCCATCCAGGCCTGGAAACGCTTTCGGTCGCGTTTCGAAAAGAGCAGATGACGGTAAATCATCTTGAGCGCAACTTCACGCCCGGTGTCGAGATCCGTAGCATGGTAGGTCACGCCTAAACGCCCAATACCAAGCGAGCGTTTGATCAGATAGCGGTCGGCTACTCGCTGCCCAGTTCGCAGCAGCGAATCGACGGCGACGCCTTCTACGGCGCTAACTTCTTCATCTCTTTCTGTCGGCAAGCCACAGCGCGAACAGGCCAGGGCCTGGTCTTCAAGTTGGGCGCCACAAGAATAACAGATCACTGGTCTTCACCTCACTAAGGGTGCTCTATCGCAAACTATTTTAAGAAGCGCTATTGGACCGATGCCCGATCGGCCGCCGCATCTAACGACGACCGGTGCTGCCGTAGCCGCCGCTACCGCGCACAGTCTCATCGAGGCTAGAGACTAAGCGAAACTGGGCTTGTGCTACGGCTGCGAAAACTAACTGAGCGATGCGCTCACCGCGTTTAAAGGTGACTGCTTCGCTACCCCCATTTTGCATAATCACCCCGACTTCACCACGGTAGTCGCTATCGATCGTCCCCGGGGCGTTCGGCAGATACAGGCCATGACGCAAAGCCAAGCCCGAGCGTGAGCGTACTTGCGCCTCATACCCAGGCGGGACGGCGATATGAATGCCAGTTTTAATTAAGCAACGATCACCGGGCTCAAGCGTAAGCGGCTCATCGATGGCAGCGCGCAGATCAGCGCCCGCGGCTCCGTCGCTTCCGTAACTGGGAAGAAACGAACTGTCGCCGGCTGCCGAGGGGCCAAGAGTAATTGCAACGGTTGGGTTCATAGACCAGCAATGACGGGATCAATAGTCATCGTCAAGGTCGTCTAGGCTCGCTCGCAGTTCTGGACCGATCGCTAGCGAGGTCGCTGTCAAGTCGATGGGCTCGTCGGGTCGAGCAGGGAAACGCGGCAACTCTGTATTGGCCGCCGGGGGGCGCAGTACAGGCGGACGCAGGCGCGGTGGCCGAGCGATCGGCTTGGCCCGGATGGGTTTGGCCGGCCGCGACAGATGAACCCCACTACGTTCAGGCAGTTCCGTAGGAAGTATTCGACTCGGCAACTCAGTTCGTAAAGTATCTGGCGCCGCGTGTCTCGGTCCCTCGTCGTTGGGAGGCTCAAACTCGAGATGTTGGGCAGCTAGGACTGTTGATTGCTTTGGCAACTCACTAGCGGAACGCCCGTGTAATCCGAACATATCAAGCAGTTGGCGTCCGACAAAGGGACCGAAATGCAGATGGGTCATGATCATGATGACTTGATGCAGGCCGCCTGGGTCTTTGATGTCGAGCAACAAACCACGCCCCGCCGGGTCGAGGCCCAAGCTGATACAATGAACCGTCACGGGTTGCTCGCCTTGCGGCCAGCTGAGCTCGAGATGAACCTCGGTTCCCGCCGGCACATGAGCGCCTCCGGGGATGATGCATTCCTCGTCACAAAGATAGGTCAGAGCCGCATGCAACAGACTGTTTAGATTGTTGAACTCTAATTTCATCCGCTAACTCCCTTATGCAGGGTGACGGAATGAGCGCTCAGGTCAAGTTTGCGATGCCAATTCAAGCGCTTTCGCCAGGCCCCACCCAAATTGTAAGGGAATGCAAATTCAAGCGCTACCCGCAGGCCCCACCCAAATGTAAGTGGGACCGCCGCGTACCAGTTTTGCTTTCGAATCGCCGCCTGAATGTCTAATAGGCTTGGCCTATGGACAGCTTCCGGCGAAACCGCAGTTTACTTATACACACCGTCGGCGTGCTGGCGTTCCTTTGTGTTCTCGCTGGTATGCCGGCGATGCGCCATTTGGGTTACCCTCTAGCGGTCGCCTCCACAGCGCCGGCTTTTTTCTTCGGTTTATGGGCAGCTACCGCTGGCAGGCCCGCCGTCTTCGGATTTTTACTGGCATGGTTACTCTTCGCCGTTGGCGTTGAGCCGATCTGGGGTTGCGACACCAGCTCGGGCCTATTGTGGCTTCTGCAGGGCCCGATGCTCGCCGCTGCTTTCGCCATGGCGCTCGCTGGTTTTATGAAAACTCGGCTCGGGTTTCGCTCGTGGAAGCTCGGACTAGCTTGTGCAGCCTTTGTCGCCGCCGATCTGCTGGCTTTGGGTTGGCGATTGTACAGCGAGCCCCAGGTCATGGCGCTCGATTGGATCATCGGTTAT
>JAPKCE010000377.1 GCA_028823075.1 Myxococcota bacterium | reverse complement strand
CGAGAAAGGTCATAAGCTATTGCAAGCCGCCCAGAACAGGCTATCCGGGCTTGAAGGGCGCATGGAGCGCCTTCTCGATGACGGTAGTAGGCAGGACATGAACGATGCTCGATAAGATCGACACTCCGGAAGATCTGCGCGCCCTACCGGCACATAAAATGCCAGCGGTTGCACAAGCGCTGCGCAACGAAATTATCGAGGTCTGCGCTAAAAACGGTGGCCATCTCGGCGCCTCGCTGGGAACAGTCGAACTGTGCATCGCTCTGCATCGGGTCTTTCACACCCCCGAGGACTCCTTAGTTTTCGATGTGGGCCATCAGGCCTATTGCCACAAACTACTCACCGGTCGCCGAGAGTTGTTTCAAGGCCTTCGCCAAGAAGGCGGAGCTTCTGGGTTCTTAAACCGCGCTGAATCGGCGCATGACAGCTTTGGCGCCGGGCATGCCTCAACCTCGATCTCGGCGGCCTTAGGCCTTCTCGAAGGCAAACGCATCTTGAGCGAAGAAGGTCGCGCTGTTGCGATCATCGGCGACGGCGCGATGACCGGCGGCTTGGCTTTTGAAGCCCTATTCAACGGCGGTCACCTGGATTCAGGCCTGATCGTCGTGCTCAACGACAACGACATGAGCATCGCTCCGAACGTGGGGGCGATGAGCAGTTGGCTGAGCCGTAAACTGACCATCGGCGATACTTATCTTGGCGTTAAAGGGAGCATTAAAGGTGTGCTCGCCAACATCCCACAAGGCGACCGCATCAAATCGTTGCTCAAACACACTATGGAAAGCACCAAAGCGATGCTCACGCCGGGCATTCTTTTTGAAGGCCTTGGTTTTGCCTATATCGGACCCGTCGACGGGCACGACATCGTGGCTATGGAAGAGGTTTTTGAGCGGGTTCGCCAGCTCGACGAGCCGGTCCTGGTTCACGTGATGACCACCAAGGGCAAAGGCTACGGGGCCGCCGAACGCGACCGCTTACGCATGCATGGCGTCGGCGCCTTTAAGCGTGATGACCATGGGAACCCGATCAACGTCCCCTCGAAAGCCGGCCCGCCGAAATACCAGGATGCCTTCGCCAAGGCCTTGATCAGTGAAGCTGAGCGCGACCCGCGCGTGGTTGCGATCACAGCCGCCATGCCGGACGGCACCTCGCTCGGTAAATTTGCCAAGGTTTTTCCCGAACGCTTTTACGATGTGGGCATTGCCGAAGGCCATGGGGTGACCTTTGCAGCAGGCCTCGCTGCTGCTGGCGCAAGGCCCGTCTGCGGTATCTATTCGACCTTCTTACAGCGCGCCCTCGACTCGATCATTCACGACGTAGCGCTTCAGCAGTTACCCGTGGTCTTTGCCATGGATCGCGCCGGTCTGGTCGGCGCTGACGGCGCCACCCACCAAGGCGTTTTTGACATCCCATATTTGCGCATGATCCCCGGTATGGTCTGCATGGCACCTAGCGATGAAAACGAGCTTAGCGGCGCGCTGGCGACCGCATTGTCCTGTGAGGGACCGTCGGCTTTTCGCTTCCCCCGCGGCGTAGGAACCGGCGTCGCCATCGATCCAAACCCCGAGCCATGGAAGCTGGGTAAGGCGCGCTGGTTACGCGCTGATAAAGGTGCCGAATTGAGTATTTTGGCGCTGGGACCCCAAGTCCAACAAGCGCTTATAGCCGCTGAAGAATTGGCCGCTCGCGGTCTGCGCAGCAACGTACTCGATATGCGCTTTGTTAAGCCGATCGACGCCGAGGCTATCTCGAGCTTGGCCGAACAGCCCTCCATGCGTTTTATCACTTTGGAAGAGGGCGTCTTGGCCGGCGGCTTTGGTGCTGCGGTGGTCGAACTGCTCAGCGATCGTGGCTTGAGCAACCCGCTGCGCCGCATTGGCATCCCCGACCGCTTTATTGAACACGGAAGTGTTACAAAACAGTACGCTGAGTTCGGCCTCGATGCGCCGGGTATCATCGCTGCGGCGCTGGAGTTATGCCCCGGAGAACATAAAACCTTGCCGAACTCCGAGGTGTCCCACTGATTCGCCTGCTGATGCTAAGTCTCGGGCTTTGGGCAACGGCTTGTGCTGTTGCGCCGAAACCTAAGGCGCCGCAGGCCGAACCGGCTGTCCACCCTGCGAGCGTCGTAAAAGTCATGCCCTTTGAGCGCTACGCTCTGGCCCAATATGCTCTTGTGGTCGGCGATTCGGTTCGTGCCTTACGGGAGCTAGGTTTAGCCGCCGACGCTGCCCCTGGCGATCCATTCTTGCAAAGGAAGTGGCGTCGGGCGAAGGCACTCAAACCATGAAACCCCTGTCGCTCATCGTCACCTTTAGCCTCCTCGCGGGCTGCCCGAGTTGGCGCTCTAGCCCGGTGAGTGAATTTCCCGGCTTTAGCGAAATAGAGCAAAGCAAAGTTAACTTTGTCTTTGGCGCCGCCAAGGTCACCTATTTCGGAAAAAAGGGTCGGCTCAAGGGCGATATGGGAATCATCGCCGCGGCACCTGACCAACTGCTGATCGAAGTGCGCGGGCCTGGCGGCGCGCCAATCTCGACCTTCGCCTGCGACGGAACAACGGTCTCGTTATACGATCTCGACGGCCCGAGCTTTTACCAAGGACCCGCCACGCCCCTGAGCATGGCGCGTTTGCTCCCTCTGCCGATCGAACCCGAGTATGCCAGCGCTCTACTGCTCGGGAAACTGCCCATGCCGGGGCGTATTCGAGTTTACGAAAACAGAGCGACCAGCCAGCGAATCGAAGGCGAACATGCCACGCTTGGCGTGCTGAGAGTCACCCGACACAGCGCCGATCATTGGCTATGGGAATTGCCAGACGAGGGTCTAAGAGTTGATTTTAGCGAACGTCAAAGCAACGGGCTTTTCCGTCGTGTTCTAATCCGTTCCAAGGGTAGTGAAGTCCTGCTACGCTTTAGCGAACTCGACAGCAGCGGTGAAGCACCAGCGCCGGACCTGTTCCGCTTGCAAGCACCTGCGGGCGTGAGCGTGCAAAGGCTCTGAAGTCAATGCGCTTGGACCAGGTTTACG
>JAPKCE010000376.1 GCA_028823075.1 Myxococcota bacterium | reverse complement strand
TTCGTCTTTATCGACCCCGGTCATGAAGCGATCAGCGATTACGTCGCTGTTGCGCGCCAGGCAGTAAATGAACAAGTCGAGTTACCGGCCGGCACGCGCCTGTCTTGGACAGGGCAGTTCCGCTATATGGAGCGCGCTCAAGAGCGTCTCTTGATCGTGCTACCGCTAACTCTGCTGTTGGTTCTTTTGTTGCTCTATTTGAATACAAAATCCCTGATCGAAACAGCTATCGTGCTGCTCGCCGTGCCGTTTTCGCTGATCGGCGCCTTCTGGCTTTTGTACCTGCTCGATTACAATATGAGCGTCGCCGTTTGGGTGGGTTTGATCGCGCTGGCTGGGCTCGACGCTGAGACCGGTGTGGTGATGTTGCTGTATCTGACCCTCGCCGAGCGCCGGGCGGCGGCCAAGAACCGTTTAAACACCATGGCCCAACTCACTGCCGCCATCGTCGAGGGCGCTGCCGGTCGCGTGCGCCCCAAGCTGATGACTGTTATGACCACGATGATCGGGCTGGCACCCTTACTCTGGAGCAGCGGCCCGGGTGCCGACGTGATGAAGCGCATCGCCGCGCCGATGGTCGGCGGCTTGGTCACCTCATTTTTCCTTGAACTCACCGTTTATCCCGCGATTTTTGCTATTTGGAAAAGTCGCTCACTTCTGTCAAAAACGATTACACCCGGACAAGGAGACCTGTCATGAAGATGACTATTATTCGTTTCGTCACGCTGGCTGTACTGCCCAGTTTTGCTTGCAGTTCGACCAATGCCCCCGCGGCACAACCGGTCGCCAGTGCGCCGCTCGATTCATCGAAGGCCGAGATCATGCTCGCTGATTATGAGGCTCTGCGCGCCGCCCTCGCCGCCGATAAGCTCGACCAGGCGCCGGCTTTGGCGGCCAAGGTCGCGGCCAGCGCCAAAGCGGCCGACCAAAAACAGATTAGCGGCGCTGCGCTGACCATTAAGACAGGTCAAAGCGCCAATGACACCCGTCGCGCTTTTGGTGAACTCAGCAAGGGACTTGTTGCGCTGTTGGTGGCTCATCCCAAATTAGCGGCGGGCCGACACATCTTTGAATGTTCCATGGCGCAAGGCTATCAAAAATGGGTACAGAGCGCTGCCAAACTAGAAAATCCTTATATGGGCGGTCGCATGTTGCGTTGCGGCTCGGCCAGCAAGTGGAGTCATTGACTATGAAAATCATTGAGAAATCAGGTTTTTTCCTGTTCCTATTAGCCGCCGGAGCCTGCGCCCCGGAACCCGAGCCCGAGCCCGAATGCCTCAAGCATCTGGATTGTTCGAGTACTGAAAAGCCTTATTGCGAACCGCTTAGCCAAAGTTGCGCCGTGCCGCCTCGCGCCCATCTCATCGGTTGGGACGACGATAACTTGGACATGGCTCAGCTCGAGTTGGTCTACGAAGCACCGGCGGGTATGGAGGCCACCAGCATGGATTTCCGGCCTGGCACCAATCAGATGTGGGTGGCATTGCGCTGGCCGATCACTCAGGGGCGCTGCACCTCGGGCATGACCCCTCGGGATTATTGTGAGACTTTAGCTGGGCGCGTTGCGGTGGTCGGTGACATCACCACGCGCAATTCTCGGATACGGCTGTATGACGATGGAAATGCCTGGCATTTCATGCGCCTGCCGATGGGTCTAACTTTTGGCGATGGTGAGTTCTTCGTCACGTGCGCCGAGTCGAGAACGTGTAATTTTGACGATGAACCTGCCGATTTTGCTGGACCGTCTTTGTGGACTTCCGACCCCACGATTTTCGCCATCAGCCGCCCGGGTCAAAATGGCTCGCATATGGATATGTTGCATTCTTCTCCTTTATGCACCGGCATGGCGCATGAAGAAGACAATGTGTTTTGGGCATTTAACGGTAGAGTCGGTTCGGTGGATAGTTACGACTTTGGGCGCGATCACGGGCCCGGCCAAGATGATCACACGGACGGTGCCATGCAGCGCTACCTTAAAGGCGAAGTTAGCCGTGTGGCCAATGTAGCCAGCCAGATGGCCTTCGATCGTCAGTCGGGCAACTTGTACATCGCTGATTCGGGCAACGGTCAGATTCTCGAACTCGACACGTTCAGCGGTAGTCGTGCCGCGATGGTTTTACCAAACTTCGATGAAATACAGACCAACCACGAGTTTACCGGTGAATCTTGGCGTCGCGTCGATGGCGACGATGGCAGCTTCGGGGTGCCCTCTGGGCTGGTTCTGATCGATGACATTTTGTACATCAGCGACCATCGCATGGGCGAGATTACGGCTCTTGATCTTCAGGGCAACATCATCCGCCGACTGCCGCTTCCGCACGAAGAGCCCGGGCTGCTGCGTCAAGGTCCCGAAGGATTTTTGTATGTGGTTTATCAGATGCGGGGCGAGATCTATCGCATCGTTGGAAACCCCCACGATTTCCGCTGATCAAATTAGTATGGCCGAGGGTATCGACGGTCGGGACGATGAGCAGCGGCGAGTTTAGAAATACACCTCGGAATGGATTTGTCCTGGCTTGGAGCGCAGCGCTCTAGTCAGGCCAAGTTCGCCGAGTTGGCGTATCATATCGTCGAGCATCGCCCGATTGCCGCAGAGCATGAAGCGGGTGCCTTCCGGTTCGATGGGGGCACCTACTTTGGCCATAGCCTCTTCCCAGGTGGTGGTGATGCGGCCTTGGAGGGTGTTTGCCACCTCTTCGCGACTGACTGTCGGTAGGTAGAAAAACTGACCTGGTCGCTGTTCTTCTAGGGCGCGCAACTCATCGGCATAGGCCAGTTGCGAACCCGTGCGCACGCCGTGGTAGATGATTACCTTTTCGTACATGTCCCAGCATTTCCCCTCGCGAACCATGGAGATATAAGGCGCCAACCCCGTGCCGGTACCGGCGAGCCATAAGTTTTTAGCAGGGCCGACCTTGTCCAGGTGAAAATGCCCGGCGAACTTTTTCGCCATCGAGACTTTATCGCCGGGTTTGAGATCAAACAGTTTTGGGGTGAGCTTCCCTTCTTCGACCAGCACGATGTAAAGTTCGAGAGC
>JAPKCE010000020.1 GCA_028823075.1 Myxococcota bacterium | reverse complement strand
ATCGGCACCGGTATAAGCGCCGCGCAGGGCACCAAACAATTC
Source organism: Myxococcota bacterium (assembly GCA_028823075.1). GTDB lineage: Bacteria > Myxococcota > UBA4151 > UBA4151 > UBA4151 > CACGMS01. The sequence goes on along the minus strand of JAPKCE010000020.1, from coordinate 13,911 downwards.
GGCACCCACAAGCTCCGGTGAAAACGAACCGCAATTAATCGGCACAAAGGCGCCGCTCCGGCCGCTAAACTGATGCAGCGCTTCGGCGACTCGCTCCTTGCCGACGCCGGTCTCTCCGAGCACCAACACCGGCACTTTGGTCGGCGCAACTCGGCGCACAAGGCGCGCCAGTTCGAGCATCGCCGCATGGCCGCCGACCAGCCCAGGAAGCGGTTCAAATTGGCCGATTTGCAGCCGTTCATCGAGTTCGAAAAGCATCACAGCCCCGCCGAAGCGTAACTCCGTCGTTGCGGTTAACACTGCCTTTTCGACCCGCGCTCCGCCGACGAAGGTACCGTTTCTAGAACCCAAATCGATGACCGTCCAGCCATCGTCCTCAAGGCGCAGTTCGGCATGCTTACTCGATAAGCCCGCTCCCTGCGGCGAGACTTGATTGCCCTTGCCGCGACCGATGCGCACGACGCTGCCACTGAGTTTCCGACGAAGCACGCCAGTGCCGCTAAGAAAGGCTTGAGTTGCTCCATCTTGCGGGCCCCAGTCGAGGGTCTCCGTGGGCATCGAATCGTTCACAAGGTAAGCCTCCTACAACAAGCCGATTCGCCCCAACGGCTGCACGTTCAAATCTGGGCTAAGCTCCTGAAAGCTGAGCACGCCGATCTCGGGGAACTCGAGTTCAACCAGCTTGCGAACAAAGCGTCGGATGTCTTGAGCGGTGAGCAGCACCGGGCGCTGTGAAGTCGGTCCGCGCTGCCCGAGTTCTTTGCGCAAAGCCGCCAAAATCTCTTGGGTGATCTCGGGCTCAAGCGCCAAGAAAGAGCCGCTGGCGCTGTGCTGAATCGAGCTGCGCACGGTCTCTTCAATCTCGTTGTCGAGCAGGTAGACCACCAAGGTGTCGCTGCCGCGAGCCGCATGGTGCGAGATCGCGCGGCGCAGCGATGAGCGCACCTGTTCGGTGAGCGCCACGTTGTCGCTCTCTACAGGTCCCCATTCGGCCAAAGTCTGCAAAATCGAACGCAGATCACGAATGGAAATTCCCTCTTCCACCAGACGCCGAGTGATGTCGGTGAGCTGGAACAGGGACACCGATTTGGGGATGGTTTCCTTGACCAGCGCCGGGTAGAATTTCTCCACCTGATCGAGCATCTCTTGGACCTCTTGGATGCCCAAGAAATCGGGGGCATTGCGGCGCAACACAGCGCTCATATGCAACACGATATAACCGGCAACGTCCCAGCAGGTGATGCCTGCGCTCTCGGCCAAAGCGCGATCCTCTTCGCGAATCCAACACGCCTCGTTGGAGGTCGCTGGGTTTTCGGCGATGCGCGCCTCAACACCGAGCAGGCGCATGCGATCGACGACCTCGTTTGCGAGCACGCGCCCCGGTTCGATGCTGCCTCGTGCCACGGGCACTTCATTGACCTGAATCTCATACTGGTTTTCCGGTAACTGGCCGGCTCGAACGCGCACCCCAGGAAAACGCACGCCGAGCTCGTAGAAAAGGCCGTCGCGCATCATCGGAATGTATTCACCGAGGAAGACTTGCCCCTGTTCCGAGTCATCGACAAAGCCGACCAGATCGGGCGCCACCTCGAGCACAATCGGTGTAACGGCTTGCAGCATTTCGTCCGAGCGACCGCTCTGTGCCTCGATTTTGCGCGTTTCCTCGGCCAATTCGTCTTTGGCTTCGCCGCCTTCGCCTACGGTTTGCAACTGCGGTTCGTTCATCGATTTGAGCGAATAACCGATGACAGCCATAAAGACCGCCAAGATCATAAAGGGCACGGTCGGCAAACCCGGAACGATGGCCATGACGAAGAGAAAGGTCGCGGCGATATAGAAGGCTTTGAAATTGTTGAGCAGCTGCGCAGCAATATCTTCGGCAAGGTTACGACCTTCGACTTCACTCGCCACGCGCGTCACGACGATACCCGCGGTCATGGAGATGAGAAGCGCCGGAATCTGCGACACCAGGCCATCGCCGATGGTGAGCAGCGAATAGACTTCCACAGCCTCGCCAGCGGTCATGTCCTTTTGAGTCATGCCCACGATAATGCCAGCGATTATGTTGACGATGGTGATGATGATACCAGCAATAGCATCGCCTTTGACGAACTTCATGGCGCCGTCCATGGCACCAAAAAGCTGGCTTTCCCGACTGAGTTCGTTGCGACGCTTGCGCGCCTCATCCATATCAAAAGCCCCGGCGCGCAAATCGGCGTCAATACTCATCTGCTTGCCAGGCATAGCGTCGAGCGTGAAGCGGGCAGCCACCTCGGCGACGCGCTCCGAACCCTTCGCTATGACCAGAAACTGAATCAGGGTGAGGATTAAAAATATCACAGCACCGACAACAAAATTACCGGCGACCACGAAATTACCGAAAGCTGCGATCACCTCACCAGCATCAGCGTCGAGTAAAATCAAGCGTGTGGAACTAACGTTCAAGGCCAAACGAAACAGTGTTGTGACCAACAGGATGGTTGGAAAACTGCTCAATTTCAAGGCGTTGGGCATGTACACCGCCACCAACAACATGGTCAGCGCGATGGTGATGCTCAGGGTGAGCAACAAGTCGAGAATGAAGGTCGGCAGAGGCAAGACCAACATGCCGACGATGCCGACGATCAAGCCCGCCAAGGCCAAATCCGCAAAGCGGTTGATGTTGGTGATAAGCGCACCCGAACGGATGGCTTGAAGAATTGCCTGCATGAAGGCTCCAATTGGCAACCACGATTAGCGCGCTTTTCGCCGATTGACCACCGGGGCAAATCGCCATTTTTGATTGCATGTTTGGGCGCTAGCGCCGATGCTCGCCGCATGGACGCTGCCAACACCTTTGACCTTCGTCTTCCCGTCTCAACTGTGCTGCCCGAGGGTTGGCTTGACGAGCTTGCTGAAGAGGCCTTGCGCAAACTGCTTCGCGACGCCGGAAGAAACGTCGGCGACGGGCCCTTACGGCTATTGCGGCGCAGCCTCGATCTGCGCGGCCGAGGCGAGCCGATGTGGCAATTGCGCATCGAAGAACGTAGCGAGAACGACGTCGCTCATCAACTTTGGCGGCCCAATGATGCCCTAGCAAAGGGCGCCGAGGTGATCGTGGTGGGCTCGGGCCCGGCCGGCACCTTTGCGGCACTGGCGCTGGTCGAAGCAGGCCTTAGCCCGATTATCATCGACCGCGGAGAAGCGGTGCAACCTAGGCGCAAGGCCTTGGCCGACCTAAGCGCCCGAGGGCAACTGCATGACGACAGCAATTATTGCTTTGGCGAAGGCGGTGCCGGAACCTTTAGTGACGGCAAGCTTTACACGCGGGTTAAAGACAAAACCGGCGTGCGAAAAGTCCTAGAGGTTTTACGTGCCTTTGGCGCTCCCCAGCGCATTTTAGTCGACGCCCACCCTCATGTCGGGTCGAACCGCTTACCTCCTCTTCTGGTCGCGCTAAGAGATCACCTAATTGCCCGCGGCGTCGTGTATAAGTGGGGCTCCCGGGTGCAACGCTTACTCGTTAAAGGTGGTACCGTTTCTGGTGTTGAATTGGCGGGCGGCGAGCAGGTCCAGGGCGCTGCGGTGATTCTCGCCACCGGACATTCGGCTCGCGACATTTACGACCATGCGTTTCAAGCGGGCGTGGCGATGGTCGCCAAACCCTTCGCCCTCGGCGGTCGCATCGAACATCCGCAAGACCTGATCGATTCGGTCCAATATGGCTCCTGGAAAGATCGTCTCGACGTCGGCGCAGCGGCTTATTCAGTGCGCTGTCAAGTTGGCGAAGCGGGAGAACAACAAGGCGTTTACAGCTTTTGCATGTGCCCGGGCGGGCATATTGTCCCGGCCTCGACCCAGCAAGGGCGCTTAGTGCTTAACGGGATGAGCCTGTCGAAACGCGCCTCCGCCTTTGCCAACTCCGGGTTGGTTGTGACCATCGACGAAGCCCAACTCGCCGAATGGGCGAAGGCGCAAGGGTTAAAGGGTCCGGAGGAAAACCCGCTCATCGGTTTGGACTTCCAAGAACGGATCGAGGCGGCAGCCTACCGTGCCGGCGGCGGCGACTTTGTGGCGCCGGCGCAACGCATCACCGATTTAGTGGCCGGTCGAGTCAGCGACGACCTGCCGGATTGCTCCTACCAGCGCGGCCTGAAAAGTGCTGACTTATCCCAAGTTTTCCCGCCTCAGGTGCACGCCGCATTGGCCGCTGCGCTGCCGCGTTTCGAGCGTCAAATTCCGGGTTATTTCACCCGCGACGCGGTGTTGCTTGCCGCCGAAAGTCGCTCCTCGGCGCCCTTGCGATTGCTGCGCCATAAAGAAAGCTGCGAAAGCCTCAGCCATAAGAACCTCTACCCTTGCGGTGAGGGAGCTGGGCAAGCGGGCGGTATTGTCAGCGCAGCGCTCGATGGCTTACGAGTCGCCGCGACCATAATCGCCGCTGAGACGGGAGCCCATTCATGATCATCCCAGTTTTTGTTGCGCTCATGCTGAACGCTCCGGCGCCTTCGGTCACAAAAACACCGAGTTGGGGCGATGCGGGGGTTCTCGCCGCGAGTACGGCAGCTTATTTTGTATTACACAGCCGCCAAACGCCGTTTTTTGAGCCCGCATGGGAGGGCACTGAGCGAGGTCTATCTTATAAAGAAGATAGCGTTCCCACCGCGACGTTCTACGCCTGGGGTGCCGGACTGAGCTTAGCGGCTGGGCTCGAAGGCGGCCAACTCGAAGCTTTTGCGCCCTTGCAGACTTTGGCCGTCACCGGGCTGAGTACCGAATTGCTCAAATACAGCTTTGGTCGCCCACGCCCCGATTATAACAACCGGCTAAGCCTGTTCGCCGAATCAAACGAGTCGAAGTTATTGCGCGACGGCAGATTGAGCATGCCCTCAGGCCACGCCTCCTCGGCCTTCGCGCTGGCCTTACATACGGGCATGTGGTGGCATCGCGCATCGTGTCGCCGCGGCTTTGGCAGAGCGTCGATCGCCGCCGGCTATACTTTGCCTCTGCTTAGCGCCGTAGCCATCGGCTGGTCTCGGATCACGGACAACCGACATAACCCGAGCGACGTCCTCGTCGGCGCTGTGCTCGGCCTAGGTGTCAGTTACGCGGTCAACCGCATCCATTTCGGGGCGCCCGGAAGCTGCGACTCAAAGCGATAGACTCGGCAGGTTAGCTGCTGCTAACGGCAGTTAACCAATGAAGGACTGCGTCATGGAATCTAGTCAAATCGAAGCGCTTTTGTTAAGCAGTTTTCCCGATGCGAAAATCGACCTAACCGACCTAACCGGCACCAAAGACCACTGGAATTGCCGCATTATAACCGAGGCCTTCACCGGGTTAAACCCAGTGCAACGCCACCAAAAAGTCTATACCGCCTTAGGCGAGCATATTCTCGGTGATTCAGCTCCAATTCACGCCTTAAAATTAGCCACCTACACCCCTCAAGAATCAGCCTGAAAGGCAAAATTATGACCCGCAACGTCCAATCCGAACTCAAAGAGATCATCCAAGGCAACAGCGTTATCCTATTCATGAAGGGCAATCGCGAGATGCCCCAATGCGGATTCTCCTCCCGCGTCGTCGAGATCCTCAACAGCTTCGATGCCGAATACGCCACCGTCGACATCCTGAGCGACCCCGAAGTGCGCCAAGGCATTAAAGTCTACAGCAACTGGCCCACCCTGCCGCAGCTCTATATCAAAGGCGAGTTCGTAGGCGGCTGCGACATCATCACCGATATGCACCTCAACGGCCAACTAGAGACCATGCTCAGCGCCGGCTAACTCTCAAGACAAAGCCCGCTTATGACCGACCCAAAAGCAGCGACGAAGCCCGCTGCAAACGCGTAAGTCTGCAAGACAAAGCCCGCTGCAAACTCATAAGCTGACCGAAAATAAGCGGCGAAGCCCGCTGCCAAAAAAAATACCGACAAACCGGCCGGCACGAGGCTACGGAGACGTGTCTCAGCGCAAGGCGCGGAAGGTGAAGCTGTGGCCTGCCACTGCGAGCCGCCCGCAACGCCGCGATGGGACACGTATCCGCAGCCGCAGCAGCCTTAGGACTCTTCGATGCCGTAGGACTGGTATCCGTAATACGGTGAGTAGGAGCGGTAACGGCCGTAATAGCCGTAACGCCGATAACCATAACGGGAGCCGTAGGCGCCACCGCCCTGGCGTTGACCATTGAAAATAAAGCCCATCACTTTGGCGCGGCCGGTGCGTAGGCGCTCGACGCACATCGCCAGATCACGTTTGCTGGTTTGTCCTTCTCGTACGACCAAGATGAGACCATCGGTGCAATTGGCGAGGATCACAGCGTCGGTAACCAGGTTCACCGGGGGCGTATCGAAGACCAAAAGGTCGAACTCCTCGAGTAGACGGTCGCGCATGTTTCGAAAGGCTTCGGAATGAAGTAACTCGGCGGGGTTCGGGGGGTGCACGCCACTGGACAAGAGCGACAGGTTCTCAACATCGGTGCCCTGGCAGGCTTCTTTGATGGAAGCTTGCCGAGTCAAAACGTCGACGACGCCTTTTTCGTTTTCACGCTCAAAGACGCGATGCAGACGCCCGCGGCGAAGATCAGTGTCGATGATGAGCACCCTTTTACCGGCCTGCGCCATGGTGACGGCCAAGCTCACCGCATTGAAGGTTTTACCATCCTTCGGCGAGGGGCTGGTGATGCTCAGCGTGCGCAAGGGAGCATCGACGCGCATGAACAATAAGTTCGAGCGGATCGAGCGGAATTGTTCAGCCAAATTCGAGCGCGGCTGCAAAGCCACCGCGAGGTCGGGCGCATCGCTTGGACGCCGCATATTATCGACCACGCCGATCAGAGCAAGTTGGCCCATTCGGCGAACCTGTTCGGGACCTTGCAAAGTGGATTGCGCAAGCTCTGTAATGAGCCCGATCACGGCTCCGAGTATGACGCCGAATATTAAACCTGCGAGGGTAATCAACTTCCCATTAGGGCCGACCGGCGCCATCGGCACCGATGCATGATCGAGAATCTGCACGTTATTAGTATCGAGACGCACCGCCATGCCGGTGGTCAACAACTGATCGCTGACCGAGGTCAATAGCTTTTCTAAGTTACCGCGGCGCGCATCCAAACGTTTGAAACCGCGCTCCAAGCTGTTGATGCTGAGCACCTCATCGCGTCCGTTTTGCAAGGCTGCGAGCAAGCGAACTCGCTGCTTACGGACTCCCTCAAATTTGGCGGTTGTCGCCTGGATATCGGCCGAGACCAAACTATCACGACTGCTGATCAACGCGGCGAGGCGTTGGCGGTCTTCGTGAATGACCGGATGCTCGTCGTTATAGCGCGCACGGTCTTTCGCAAGCTGCGCCTGCGCCGCCATAAGGCTGCTTTGCAAGAGCTTGAGGGGCGTCGGTTCGCTGTTCGCCTGCATGATGGCCGCAGCCCGGCCGAAGGCGTCCATGCTCTTGAGAGCCGAGAGCTCTTCTTGTAATTTTGAGCCTAAAATCCGCAGCCGGTCTGCTTCTCTTTGCAACCGCTCAAGAGAGCCCCAACGCAAGTTACGACTGTTTTCTGTATCTGCGGAGAGCAGACCTTGGCTGCGCTTAAAAGTATCGATTTCTTGTCCAACGGAACCGAGTTCAGCGCGCAGGCGCTTCTCTTCACTCTGCAACCAAAGATGGGCACGCTTTTGAGCGACCGTGCGCTGTGAGGCTGATTTAGCTACGTATTCCTCGGCAAAGGTGGTGACCACTTCGGCGGCAATACGCGGGTCGAAATGCGAAAATGAGAGATGGATAACGCGAGCATAGCGTTGACGGTCGACCGAAAAACCCCTGCGCAGTCGGGATTGAGTCGCCTCAATTAACTGGCTCGGGCTCATCTTGCCATTGAGTTTGCCCAGGCCTTTGCGCCAGTTAGGCTTATCGTTAAGTTTGAGGCGCAACTGGACACGGTCGGCAAGATCCTTTGATTTAAGCACCTGCATCTGGGTCGCGAAAAACTCGCGCGTATTGTAGGTGCTGTAATTTCCTGCGGTTGTATCGCTGTCCCCAGTCTCTTTGAGGACCCGCTGCGCTTTGATCTCAGCGAGCACTGTGGTCTCAGCTTGATACACTTTCGGAAGGGTACGAAAGTACAAAAACCCAAACACCCCGCCGATAACGGCGAGGGGGATCATCAGCGGTAACCAGCGCAAGAAGAAGTCTAGAAGGGCGTTGCCCTCCTCTTCTTCCTCACCGATGCTGAAACCCAACTCTTCTTCGTCCACCCACTAATCCCCTTTGACCGATGGTCCCTCGCCCCTTAGTTCAGGGTTGTTGCCAACTCAATCATTATTGGGGGTTATTGAGCTTGCCGCAAACCTTTGGCATTTCACGGCTACTAGCACGACAAACTTCAGAACAGGCTGAAGATACTTTACGCGTCTGGCGGTTAGCTGTTTTTGTTACTCTCGCCATCGGCCTTAGCAAGCACCTTCCTGGAGTTGCAGCCATGGCTGGGCTCGCCGCAGCGGCTGCACAACTCTACTTGCCATTGCGCTACGCTCTGAGTTCAAGCGAGGGCGACGACGGAATCGGCTATAGCTTTGCTGGCTTACGCCGTGACCTCCCCTTTATCATTGGTCTTTTGATAATTACCGGTATTCCATTCTGGTTTTTGCACGACCTTTGGTGGGGATGGTTGGGCGTCGGCCAGGCCAGCGGATCGAGTTTAGCCGTGCCACAAGGTGATTTTTCCCCCTGGTTAACGTCGCTCGGGTTCTCGAGCCTGGACGTGCTCAAGAGCGTCGCTCTACTCGAATTGGTGGCCATCCATCTCCTCGGAGTCGCGTTACCCGAAGAACTTTTTTATCGCGGCTTTCTACAGCCCAAACTCTGCCAGAGCTTTCAAGACATCGAGCTTCCCGGCGGGTTTCGTTGGAACCACGGTATCGCTATTGCGGCTGCTCTTTTCGCGCTGGCTCACTTTCTTGGCGACTACAACCCGGCGCGACTGGGCCCCTTTATTCCTGCGTTGATCTTTGGCCTGATGCGACGGCGAAGCGGTAGTATAGCGGGGGCCGTCTTGCTGCATGCGGCTTTTAACATCTACGGCGCCATGCTTTTTGCAGGGCTCAATTACGGATTAATTTAGGCTTTTGGGAATACAGGCTCTTTCGCTTGCGTTCGCTTAGTATATTATCCGTTTATTGGAGTTTCCCATGCCCCTGTTTGAGACTCGCCGAAAGCGCTTTGAACGCGAAGCCATGGTTCATGTCGACGCCCTGTATGGCACGGCGATGCGCCTAACCCGCAACCCTGACCACGCTCAGGACCTGGTTCAAGACACTTTGCTCAAAGGATTCAAGAATTTCGACAAACTGCGCGCCGATTCGAACCTCAAAGCTTGGCTCACAAGGGTGCTAACCAACACTTTTATTAACGAGTACCGCCGCCGCAAAGTTCGCCATCGCTCCCAAGAGCTCTACGACGCAGATTGGATGAATGAGCGCGTGGGAAGCGCCTGGGGGCGCGAAGCCGCGAAACGCCCCGGGCAGCAGGTTATCGACCGTTTCGTTCGTGATAAACTTAGCGATGCGGTGGAACAATTACCCGAAGTCTATCGCCAAGTTCTCATGCTCGCTGACGTTGAAGAGATGCCTTATACAGAGGTAGCCGAAGCCCTGGAAATACCGATTGGGACGGTGATGAGTCGCCTGCACCGAGCGCGGCGCCGGCTGCGTGAAACGCTCAGCGAATACGCGCAAAGCTTTGCAGAGGCCAAAGTCACAACGTTTTCGCCGAAGAGGCAGCGCTGATGATGGACTGTTCTCACTTTTCGGCTTCCCTGCCCTTCTTTCTGAACGATGAGCTCGAAGCGGAACAGCGCGCTGAACTGCTTGCTCATGCGGAAAACTGCCCGGGTTGTGGCGGCGATCTGAGTATTGATCAGGCATTGCGCGAGGGGCTCCGCCAAACGAGTATCAAGGTGAGCTCTAAAGCGCCGGCATGCTTGCACACCAACATTCGTCGCGGCTTTTCCTCGGCGCGTATGTGGCGGGTTGGTAGCGGCCTTGGTGGTTTAACCGCAGCCGCGGCGGTAGCGAGTTTCATGCTGCTACCCTCCGGCGACCCGCTCGACCCCTTAATCGAGACCACCATCGAATACCAAGCTCGGCGCTTACCGGCCGACATCGCCTTTGAACCCCCGGCCAAGATCGAAGCTTTTTTGGCGAAACAACTCGGGCGCTCCGTCGCCCTGCCGAATATTCCCGAACTGCCTGTGCGCGCTGCGCGCTTCATGCCCACCCAAGGCCGCCGCGGGGCGATGATCCTTCTGGGTGGGGGGGCTCAACAAGTTGATGTCTTGGCCGTCGAAGCTGATGCCGCCATGCGCCAACGCTTGCCGAAATCGCGCATCATCAACCGACGCGGCCGCGAAGTTCTACAATGGCAACGCGACGGGGTTATCTTTTCCGCAACGGGCGCCAACGGGCGAGCCCCAAAGGCGCTGTTTCACTTCGCCAACCATTCCCGGTAGCCAGGCTGCCAATCTGCGGTTAGATGGAGCCATGGATGGTGGTCGCCTACTGGTCTTTTTAAAGGCCAACTCTAAATACAAGCAACTGCTCGGCGACTTCGAAGCGAGCGGTGCGTTGTTGGTCCCGTGCGAAGGGCTTAGCGCGCTTCGGGCAGCTATGCGGGACGGTGATTACGACGCCATCCTCACCTCTAAAGAGCAACAAGAAACCCATCCGGAACTTGAGAGTATGGAACTTCCTTGCCTGCTAGCCGATGAGCTTTTTGATGCTGAAGAATCGGATTTAATCGATCCCTTTGCGCAACTTGGCGAGCAATCGGTGTTGGCGATGCTCGATTCCCAGCTCGACCGGGTCGAAGAGATAATCGACCAACTCGAAGGCGCTTAAGTTCGCTTCTGCGATAACAAACGTTTGGCTGCGCTGCGCAGGGCAGAAGGCACAGAGGTGGATCGAGAGATGGCCTTGAGATCGCGTTGATGGAGAGATTTAATCAAGGCCATCGAACGCGCTAGCGGCGTTTTCGGGTTGTTAACCAAGGCTACTTTAATCGGGTATTTACGCATCCAGTCGCGATTATTGCAGATGATGCGAATCACCTCTTCGTGAATGCTGCGCATGGTCGCGGCTAAGGCAACTTCTCGTTCGCTGATGCGCGGTGAGCGCACCACAGCTGTGCATACTAGCTTATTGGAATCACGGATCAAAATGGTGCGCGCTTCGCGGTTCCCCTTTAGGCCCAAACAGATCTTCTGGGCCGGGGTCATGCTATTAATCACTTGGATTATGGTCAATTTCTTCTTCGGTGCGGTGTCGACCAGCGGCGTCGAGTCGCCGGCTTCGTCGTCATTAACGGCTCGATGCAGTTCGGTCTCATCGACCTCGTCATCCTCTTCGAGTTCGCCTGCCTTGTCGCGCAACATATACTCGACTTCAGTCGGCAGTTCGACGTTATCGACCGCCTGTTGAAGTTCTTCAAAGTTGAGACTCGCAAGTACCTCTTTGAAGAGCGGCACCGTCTCGAGGTGCATACCTTCGCGAACTAAGAATTCAACTGCAGGACGCAGAAGGTAACGATCTACTGACTCGTTGTTCCACAAGCCTTCGATGATCTCGGGGCAGCGTTTGAGGCGCTGAAGATCGAGGCAAAGGCGTTCGTGTGCCAGGCCCGTTTCCGCATGCACGGAGGCCCAGATATGGATGCGGTCTGGAGTGGCTCGGTGGCTTAGCAGATCGGGTAGAAGGTCGGCGCGATCATTGAGTTTGCAGCCGAGGCCTTCGAGCAACCAGCCGGGGGTGGCCGCGTTGGTGAGAACGGGCTTGACCAGGTTGGCGGGCATGAGACTCAAGGTCGTGCGCGCTGCCTCGGCGACCGGAGCTTCCGGCGCATCGCAGAGCGCCACGAGCACAGCGAGTTGATCCTGGGTGGCCAGCGGCAACATGCCGCGCGCCGCCACCAAACGTTGCGGCGCCGGCCGAGCCGGGTCGGCGTGGGCGGCGACCTGGCTGGGCATCGCCGCACGATATCTCTCGAGGTCGAGCTTTAGACCGCTCATCCCTCTCCCTCATCTTCAGGGCGATGCAGCAGCCGCCAGGTTTTTAACAGGCTTCGGCCCTGTCCCGAGGCTCTGGTGAGCAGGTTGAGCAACTCGACTGCATCGCCAAAAAAGGCGCGTCGAGCGAGGGCCTGCTGATCGACCCAAGGGCCCTCTGGAACCATGGAGCGCAGGCTGAGCACGGCGTCTTCCAAACGCTCACGCAGGCGGCGTGGCAAGCGAAAGCGCTCGTTCCAATCCCCCGCCAACTGCTCCAGCGCCTGCCGCGGCGATTCGCTCGGCAATAAAGGCAGAACGAGCACCGCCAGTAAAAGCAGATCATCGGGTGCATGTCCGGTCTCGCCGACCAGACCATCGATGGCCTCAAACAGTTGCATATGTGCCTTGGGCGAGCGCCTCATAGCCTCGCTGACCTCGGGTAACAGATGCTCCAGAAAGCCGAGATCTTGAGCCAAAGGAAAAGCTTGGGCGGCATGACCGCAGCGCAAGATTTTGAGCAACTCTTCCCATAGACGAGCCGGCGAACAGCGTAGGATATCGCCACCGTGCTTGCGAATGGCCTGCTCCATCTCACCATCCAAAGCGAAACCGAGTTTGGCGGAAAAACGTAGCGCTCTGAGAATGCGCACCGGGTCTTCTTGAATGCGCGTATCGGCAGGGCCGATGCTGCGAATCACTTTGTTGCGCAGATCTTTCATGCCCTCGACATAATCGACCACCGAGCCGGAGATCGGATCGTAGAACGAACCGTTTACCGTAAAGTCTCGGCGCATGGCGTCCTCTTCCGGGGCACCGTAGACGTTGTCGTCCCGAACCAAGAGATCGTCGCCTTCTTCGACCTCGGGGACCTGAGCGCGAAAGGTCGCCACTTCGATCATGCGGTCACGACCAAAATGCACATGCACTAAACGAAAGCGCCGCCCGATGATGCGTGCATAACGAAAAGCGCGACGCACCTGTTGTGGCCGCGCCGTGGTGACAACATCAAAGTCTTTGGGCTCTGTGCCCAATGCCAAATCGCGCACACAACCGCCGACGACATAGCTCAAATGACCCAGCTCGTTGAGCTTTTCGACAATGCGCAAAGCATCGTTACTGATTAACGCTTCTGGTATTTTCAAAGGCACGCGCGCTTGCTCGGCATGCTTTCGCCAAGTCTCGACCTGGAGGTCGTAGCCTTCGCCGGGCTCAATATCCTCCTGGTTGAGTTCCTCGGCTGCACGACGGCCGCGACCGCCGCGACGGTTACTGCGGCCGCCTCGAGCACCCCGACGACGGCGACTTCCCGCCTCCTCGTCGCCTTTCGGCTCCGAGTCCGTCGCTGACTCGCGTTTCGGCTCAGCGGTTGCGGCTGGCGACTCGGAGTTTGCCTCGCGTTTCACCGCGGGTTTTGGCTCGCGTTTCACCGCGGGTTTTGGCTCGCGTTTCACCGCGGGTTTTGCCTCGGTTTTAACCGCGATTTCAGCCTCGTTTTGAACCTCAGTTTTTGCCTCGGGTTTCGCTTCTGCCTTAGGCTTGCGGCGACGACGCGGGCGTTTGGGTTTTTCTTCAGATGTGGGGCTTTGGGGCTCCGCTGCTTTAGTTTCTTCGCTCATTTCATCCTCTCATGGCGACACCAGATAACCCATAACCCATGTAGGGTTAGGTCCACCTCAACGGTATCGATCACTGTACAAAGTGCGGCCATCGGGCGCGCTAGGCCCCCTGTTGCCACGACCAATTCAACGTCAGGGGCCTCTTCTCGAAGCCGCGACACAAGGCCGGTAATTAAACCAGCATAACCATAAAACATACCCGACTGCATCGCCTCTTCGGTGCTGCGACCGATGGCTCGTGCCGGTTCAATCAAATCAACGCGCCGCAAACGGCTCGTTCGAC
>JAPKCE010000375.1 GCA_028823075.1 Myxococcota bacterium | reverse complement strand
CTCTTCGGTGGGCACATCGGCACCACCACCAACCGAACCGACCCAGACATCAAGTGGCGTGCCCTTGACGAGTTGCATGGTGAAGAAAGGACGAGAGTCAAACTCTCCCTTTTCAAAGACTTCAACGACGTTGTCATGCTCAAGCCGTTGTAGGGCGCGAAACTCACGGTCAAAGCGCAGCTTGCCCTCATCATCCATGATATTCATGAGCTTGAGAGCCAAGCGCTCGCCGCCGTCACGGCTCACCTCAAACACCACCCCCATACCACCGGCGCCCAGACGCCGATGTACGGTCCAATCGCCAATTTGGGTGGGCTCGAGCATGGCGCTCCTGCGTGGGTTCAAGTTACCCTACGGGTAAAGATCGAAGTTGGGCTCGGGGTCAAGCGAGACGATGCATTAGCGCTCTCAAATCGCCTCAAAACTTGCTCGCCGCCAGCAAATCCGGCGAGTTCTAAGTTGGCATGCGACAGCTAGCGCCACCTTCTGACTTGAAACCCTCCCCCGGCCCCACTAAGTCAGCGCGCCATCGGGAGCATTCAACCGTGTACAACTTTCTTATCGCCTCGGGCCTTTCTCTTGCCGCTGGCGCTGTCTCCGGACTGGCGCTGGGCGGGTTGGTCTACGGAATTATCCCCGCTCTGCTGTTGCTGGTAGGCAGCTATTTCTTGTTGTTGCGCCGCTCGATCAAGCAGGTCGAGGGCATCAGCGCTCAAGTCGGTCAGATCATGGCTACCGCCGACAAACAAAGCCGCGCCCAGGCGCGCAATCAGCGCGCCGCCAAGCAGTCGATCGAACGCGCCGTAGACCAGGCTATCAGCACCCTACGCACCGGTTATCCGATCGGCCAATGGCAGTGGGGCGTACGCTCACAGCTCGACGCGCAAATTGGCAACCTGCTCTTTACTTCGCAGCGGTTCAAAGAGGCAAAGCCTTATTTAAAGACCGGTTTTGCTAGGCTTTGGACAACCCGCGCCATGCTCGGTGTTTGCATGTATCGAGAGCAAAAATTCAAAGAGATGAACGCTGCTTTTGACGAGGCCATTCAGTACAACCGCAAGAAACAGGGCCTGCTTTATGCTACTTACGCGTGGTGCGTTTTGAGCGCTAAAGATGGGCGTAGTGGCGATGAGCGACGCGATGAAGCGCTGGACATCCTGACCCGTGGCAACAGCGCCATGGACGGTAAAGACCCGATGCTCGGCCGCAATCTCGACGCCGTACGCAACGGCAAGAAGATGGTCATGAGCGGCTACGGGCAACAGTGGTATATGTTCCATTTGGAAACCATGAAGATGCCTCGCCAGGCGGTGCGCGGGCGCTAGGCTAACGCGCTAAAGCAACGGCAACCTTCGCCGATTTCAGAACGCCAAGCTGGCTGCGCAGGGCGCGGCTAAGCAACACGCCGAGCTCCCGGTCGCTCTCCCCGCCGAGCGGCACGACGGTTTCGCCAAGGTAGCGCAGCCTATCCAGTAAGGGGCGTGGATAATGACGACCGGCATGGGAGCATGCCCCACAAGTTAGTCCGTGGCCCATGGGGTCGAGCGCGGCCCCCTGTGACAGGTCCGACGCACAACGAGCACAATGATCCGGATCGGGTTCAACCCCTAAATGACGCAGTACTTGCAGTTCCATCCAGCGACTGGTTTGGCCTTGATCCAAAGCATCAAGAGCAAGCTCAAGGGCGCGAGTCAGCGATGGGGCGATCAGGCCGTCGCGAGTGCTCAAGGCAGCTAGCTCGATGAAGTAAGCGGCTCGCGCCAAGGCCATCGGCTCGCTCATGGCACTGCTGCGGTCGCTGACGAGGTCGACCTGGGCCAGGCTCGGCATGTCCCCCCGACGGCGCGGGCTAAAGCGTAAATCAACGGTGTTTCCAGGGACCAACAAAGCATGCCAACGCTTCTTTTTACTGCGGGGCCGTTGAGCAAATACACTCATTCTCCCCTCTTCGGCGCTAAGCACGGGGACCACGAGATCATGGTCTCCGTAGGCGATGCGGCCGAGCACCACCGCTCGTACCGATTCGGGCATCTTTAGTTACCGCCGAAGCCTGCGCGGGTCTTAGGCTTAGCGGCGCTCGGACAGCGCGCCCCTTCGTCTCCTAAGGTGCGCGGGACTCGTTTCTTACATTCTTTTGCCAACTCAAAAGCGCAAGCGCGGTCAGACCGAGCCCGGCAGCGAGCCGCAGCCCGACGGTAGGCGGCACGACGCTGAGGGGCCTCGATACGTTCGGCGACCTGCGCCGGCCGAATACAGAACTTCATGAATTGTGGGTCGTAGGCCGCCAGCATGGCCGAATCGCCTGCTTTAAGGCCCTCTTCAAGCAAGGTCTGATAAGCTCCGCAAAGGTTTGGAACCTGTTTGAGAAGGCGCTTTAGGCGCTGAATCCCCTCGGCCTGGCGCCCCATCAGAATCAAGGTCTGTGCTAAGTTCTGCTGGGCGAATTGCGGAGTGGCGTAGAGGATATTTGTCAGGGCCTGCTCGAAGGATTTTAGCGCCTCTTCATAGCGCCCCTGACGGCTGAGCGTTAGTCCCAGCAGGTTTTCGGCTTCGCTGTAAGGGTCGGAGCTCTGTTTAAGAGCGGCTCGTAAGCATTCCTCGGCTTCCTTCGGCTTGTTGAATCCGTAAAGGTAGACAAAGCCTAAATGGTAGTGGGTACGCGCATTTTCCGGGTCGAGATCGCGTGACTTAAGCAGCTCAGTCAATGCCTGACGGTACTGCTGCTTGATGATCAAGGCAGCCCCCAAATCTTGCCGAATCTCGGCCATGCGTTGACGCTTAGCGTGACCCTCGCAAGCAATAAAGTGGACGCTGACGAGCACCAGCAAGCACGCTCTCACTTGTTAAGTTCAAGGCGAAAGATCTTCATCCCGTTGCGCGGCAAGTCCACCTTTTCGGAGACCAAAGTGTCGGTGAGTTCAATGCGGCTGTCGCGAATCCCGCCGAGGCCTAACACCACTTCCATGGCGCCACTGCCAGCTTTGCGCGCCAGCTTAATCTCGATGATGTTGAGACCGGTTTTAAGATGGGGAAGAAGGTCGACCAGTGTCTGCATCGGGT
>JAPKCE010000374.1 GCA_028823075.1 Myxococcota bacterium | reverse complement strand
AAACCTGGAGAGGTAGTAACATACCCGGGAAAAACACGACGTTAGGCAGTGGGAATATCGGTAATTTTTCGAGCAGCTCATCGGCGACTCGATCGAGGTGAGTGGTCATAAACGAAGACTAGCCCAAGCCTCGTCTAAGCTCCACTTTCGCGTCAAAGATCCGAGGGAAGCTCGCTCACCAGCTCATCGATTCGCCCACCAGCAGCGCGCAGATCGGCCGCAAAGTTGTCGAGCCTAGCGAACAGATCAAAGGTTACCATGCCCGGTGCGACCACCGCTTGCGGCCCCGCCTTGGTCTCCAAACGAAAACGTAAAGCAGTGCGTCGAACCTCGGCTCGGCGCTCGGTCATGGTCTCGAGTTGGACCATGGCGGCACGCAACTGACGCCCCTGGCTTTCACTAAGTCCGTCGGCCCCAAGGAGGCCTTCGACCGCGGCAACGCGGGCGCTTGCCTTGGCGAGCAAAACGTCCATCTCTTTGATCCTAACACCCATACGATCACCAAACCCGCGGGTGTCGATGGGACCAAAACCGTGTTTGTCGCATAGAGAATCAAACGATTTGGGTTGCTCAACAAAGAGCTCATACGCCTGCTCGTTGGCTCGCTCGAGTGCCTGACGTTTCGCCTCAAGGGCTGCGTACTCTCTCCCCCGAACGCTGTCCGGATCGAAGCTCGACAGCCCCACACCCAGCTTGGCTAAACGGGGTCGTAAGCGCTCCAACCCACGCGCTTGAGCGCGCAAGATCTTGGCTCTCGCGTTCATCGACGAGACGAGGCGGCGCAAGGTAGGCAAAGGTATGCTCTGACGTGTTTCAATAAGGTCATCGAAGCGACGCAAAAGGCGTTCACGACGCTGCGCTTGGGCGACGGCCCCGGCAGCTCTAGTTTTGGCGTCGTGGTGGGAGGCGGCAAAAACCTCGCGGGCTTCGACGACGACGATCGAGCCTCGGCACCCCACCAGGGCGATACTAAAAAGAAGGAGACCGCGCATCAGGCGCGTTCCCCAAAACCAGCAGCTTTTGCCACGACGATCATCTGCATGCTTAACTCCGTAAAGGCTGCTTCATCGAAATCACCGAAGAGGGCGTCGAGCGCAAGCCCCGCTCGCGGCAAAATCGCAAGCATCTGTTTGGGAAAGATATAACGCTGAGGGATGGTCCAAGTTTTTTGCTCCATCCGGCCATCATCCCATTGCAAATGATAGTCGTAGGTTGCGTGGATCGTCTGAGCGACCAGGTCTTCAACGCTACGCTCAAAAACCTCAACTTGACGCGCTCCGTCGTGAAAGCAGGCCACCGCATGAGTCATCACGTCGGCGGCTCGCGGTTGCACATCGTCCGGCGGGTCCGCGGCATAACAGTCCAGAAGGATCAAACCTCCGGGTGCGAGATGTTTTTTGGCGCTCCGGAGACAAGATATCTGCTCTTCTTCCGTCAACAGACAATACAAGCTGTTGTAAGGGATAATAATGCGATCGAAGCACCAGGGAAGAGCAAAACCCGACATATCGCCGCAAATTAGCTCTGCCGAACAGCCGGCATCGGCAAAGCGCTGTGCGCAGCGCTCGAGCATGCCCGCATGATTGTCCAAGCCCACGACCTCAGCCCCGGATTGCGCCAAGGGCAACAACAAACGCCCGTCACCGCAACCAAGCTCTAAAACCATCTTCGCGCTTGAGCATCGCCGTTGATACCATGCAAGGTCGCCGGGGTTGCCCCGATGCAACAAGTGATACAGTTCTGGATCGTAGGTCATAGCTGGAGGCTTCCATGCGCTCGTTATCGTTTTTCACCCTCGCACTGCTCCTGGGTTGCAAGCAATACGCTCCAACGATTATCGACAAACCGTCGGAAACTTCCGTTGAAACCCTGGGCGCTGATAAACCGGAAGGCGAACTTGAAGAGGTTGACGGGCCACCGATGGCACCGCCGCCGCCGCTTCTCGATGACGGCACGATGATGCATCCGCAGATGTTAGCCCCGGGCATGAAACCCGACCCCAACAGCAATGATTTGGTCACCATCTACGGTAAAAACTGCCAAAGTTGTCACGGAGAATACGGGGCAGGTGCAAAGCCTGGCGTGCCCAATTACCTTGAGTATCCGCAGGGGCTCAACAACGAAGAAGGCCCGATGATCGAACGGATTTTAAAAGGGCACGGTGGCGCCGAAGGCTTGGCGGGCAAGCTCAAGCCGCGTACAATTCACCACCTCATCGGTTATCTCCAAGGACGCGTTGGGCAGATGCGCGGCCTCCAGATGGCCAACAATCCAAACGCGTTACAGCCAAACTCACCGAAACCCTAGAGTTGCTCCTGCAATTCGTCGCGCAGCACGCGACGCATCACTTTGTTAGACGCCGTGCGCGGTAGACTCGCCCGTAGCAATACGCGCCCAACCTTGAACAAGGGATTGAGTTCGGCGCGAATGAGGCGCTGGGCCTGAGCCAAAATATCGGCAGGTTCGGCAGCGCTTCGAAGCACCACAACCAACAGCAACTCACTGGGGCCACCCGCTTCGGGGGTCAGGGCGACCGCAGCCGATTCGAGCACGTCATCGATGCGATCAACGAGACGTTCGATCGCTGCTGAACTGACTTTAATCCCGCCCAAATTCATGGTGTCATCGACACGACCGTGGGCGCGATAATAGCCCCCTTCGAGCCGTTCGATAAAATCACCGTGACGGCGCAAGCGCTCGCCAAGGGGCCCTCGGGGCATGCCCGTAAAATAAACCGTCTCATGATCCTTGTTGAGCAAGCTCGTGCTGGCGCCTAGCATCGGTGAGACCAGCGCCAACTCGCCAGCAGACGCCGGTTGACCCTCATCGTCGAGCAAGTAAAAAGCGGTACCCATCGCCGAGCAAGAAAACTGTCCGGCACGCTGCTCTTGAACCATCGAGCCGCAGAGGTAGCCGCCGCCGATCTCGGTGCCGCCGCAATATTCGATCACCGGAACCGAACCCCCGCGCTGCATTAGCCAGGCCATATCACTAGGGTTCGAGGCTTCGCCCGTAGAACTAAAGCGCCGAAGAGCGCTCCAGTCGAGCGCATCAAATAGACC
>JAPKCE010000373.1 GCA_028823075.1 Myxococcota bacterium | reverse complement strand
TCAGTGTGCGCTCAGTTGCGTGGGTGGCAGCGCGAACTGCTCGGGCGCGTGCGTGACGGTCGCCAACGATGCGAGCCATTGCGGCGCGTGCGGCAACAACGCACAGTGCTTGGACACCGGCGTGCCGAACAGTCCGTACTTCTGGAATATGAACCTCAACAATCTGGGCGGCAACGGACCCATCGACTGGAGCCAACAGGGATTGATCTGGAGGCCGGCTGGAGACTACCGCTTTGGCTACTATCTGATCACCCGCTAGACCGGAATACGAGCGAACAGCGTATGCGCAGAGGCTTTTCACCCGCGCTGGCTTTGATAATTTGCAAGGCAGTCAGGGCCATTTTTAAAACCTCCGCAGTAACTCGCGAAGGCGGATCAGCAGTAACATTTTTGGGTATTACTGCCATATTTCTTGATTCTAGACGAACTTCACCGAACCTAGGGACCGCGTCCAAAAGCCTGTACGAAACTGCCAAGGTCTCTGCAGCCAATTCTCGCTAGATGTTGCCCTCAGCGCCTGCACGGGCCAGAGTTTGGCGCGTCATGGTGACCGCGCTACAGCGCCCCATCGCGACAGGAAGGGTTCGTTGAGATGCTTGCAAAATCGCGCAGACACCACCTGAGTATCCTGGGACTGTTGGTTGCCCTTGGCGGCTGCGGCGTCGACACCGAGGCAGGCCTCGACTCCGGACCTGCGCCCGATGCGGGGCCGGCGAACGTGGCGCCCGTGGCGGCGTTTACGCTCCTGCGCAACCTACCTCTCACCGTCGCTTTGGATGCCAGCACCAGTTCTGATGACCACGGAATTACCGCCTACGCATGGGATTTTGGGGATGGTCAAACCGGAACTGGGGAGACCGTCGAGCATACCTATTCGACGTCTGGCTGCTACCAAGTCACCCTGGTTGTTTCCGATGCCGAGGATGCCCAAGGTCAGGTTCAGCGAACCTTTCGTGTGATCACCGCCTTGGGCAGTGATGGCAGCGAGGTAGCACTCGAGGGCATGCCGCTGGATGGCGCCGTGCTGCCCCGTGACCTAGAGACCAACGAGGCTACCATCACCCTTACCGGAGTGGTGCCGACGGCGGAGTTCGAGGCCGTGGTGGTGCGGCTGAGTCGGGGGTTTGAGATCGAAAGCGAACTGCGCGCCGAATTGTGCGGCGAGCGTTTTATTCTGGAGTTGCCGTTGGCGGCGGAACGGGTGGAGCGACGCATTGACGTCGGGCTGGTGGGGCTCGGAGTTGGGATCACCTTGGCCTCGGCCGAGAACGTGATGGCGGGTGATGTTTTCATCGTCAACGGGCAATCCAACGCCGTGGCGGGCGAGTTTTCCGGCAGTGCCGATGAAAACCTGAGCCCGTTCGTGCGCAGCTTTGGCAGCCGTACCGAAAACGTCGACGTGCATCGCGCGGACGGCGTTTGGCGCCGTGCTGAGGCGACCGGGTTTCGGGGTGCGGTGGGGCAGTGGCCCTTGCGCATGGCAGCCCAACTCTCGACGCGTTTTTCCATACCCATCGCCCTGATCAACGGTGCTCGCAGCGGGCGTCCCATCGGCTATTTTCGGCGCAACGACGACGATCCAGAGGATGCGACGACGAATTACGGTCGACTTCTGGATCGCACGCTTCGCGGCGGCTTGTTGGGCAAGGTGCGCGCCATCCTATATTATCAAGGTGAGTCCGATGGTGCGAACGCTCAGGCGCACCACGACGGTTTTGTGGCGTTGCATGAACATTGGCGCGCCGACTACCCAGGGGTGGAGCGTTTCTACGTCACCCAGGTTCGACGTGGCTGTGGCGGCCAAGTCGCTACTCGGGAGGTGCAGCGACGCTTCGCCAGCGAATTACCGAACACCAGCGTGATGAGCACCACGGGCCTCAATGGGCACGATGGTTGTCATTTCGCCTATGCCGAGGGGTATCGCGAACTCGGTGATCGCTATGCCAACCTCATCGCTCGAGATCTCTATGGCGCTGAGCCGGAGCCAGACACCGAGGCCGTTGATGTGGGTGAACCCCGGCTCGAGGGCAACCGCATCATCGTGCCGACAACGGGCGATGCCAGCGGCTTGGTGGTGGAGGATGGTGTGGAGGCATTCTTTACCTTGTCGGGGGGCACGAGGCGCGTGCGTGCTGTGCGCGCTGAAGACTCTGATCTCATCCTCGAACTCACCGATGGCAGCGACCCGACGGGCGTGGCCTTCATCGGCCATGCGCGCGCCGGCCCTTGGGTAACCAACAGGCGCGGTATCGGGCTGCTGGCTTTTCTGTTGGACCTTTGAAATCCGGCTTGCGGGTCTTGCGGGCGCAATCGGCGGGCCCCCCGCGACAGGCCTCGGTGATGGCGGCTTTGATGCTGGGCTCGGGGTTGGCTCGGCAGTGTTGACCGGTCAGCGCACCCACAGTCCATAAAACTCGCTGCCAGAAGTCGGGACGATAGCATCCGATCGATCGTTGACGTCGGCTTCCCCCGTGCGCGGCCCGCAACTGAAACCACTGCAAAAGGCACCCAGCCCGGTTGGATAGTCGACGTTGTTTCGATAGCTCGTCGAGAGGTAGGCGCGATCTTTATTGGTGTCTTGAACGCCATCGCTCTCACCCGCTTTAAAGAAAAGGGATCCGCGTTGGGCATTGGACATCATGGCTGTGTCACCGGCTCGAACAGTGGATTGGACGATCTCGCAAGGGTTGGCGCAGGTCGTTCCGCCGCCGAGACTTACTGAGCCACCGCATGACCAGGACAACGAGGTAAAATGATCTGACAGGGAGCGGTTGGGCAAACAGGTGTTCGACGTGCGCAGCAAGAAAAGGTTTCGATGTCGAACCATCAGGGCGCTGGCCTGAATTCGATGAAAACCCGCCGAGCGAAAATCGGTGTTGCTGGTGGGGTCTCTGGGGCCAAAGGCACCCGTTCCCTCCCAGTTATTTGGGTTAGGCGATGTCTCAAGCCAATTCCCCTGATCGACACCATCGCCAGCGTTAGTAATCGTCGCGATATAGGTCCAGCCTCCTCCATCGGTTGTCATGTCACAGACCACCTCAAAGGGATCGCCAGCACGAACGTCATCGGGATCGATCCA
>JAPKCE010000372.1 GCA_028823075.1 Myxococcota bacterium | reverse complement strand
GGGCGCCGCAAGTAGGAGGTTCTCGCAAAATCCTTCACTTAGATCGAGCTTCCGGGCCAACATCGCCGAGATATGCGCCATGCGATGAATATGCGCGCTGGTCTCTTTATCACGGTATTCGGCGCACATCCCGAGGCGCATCACCGTGTCCAGACGAGCCTCGCGAAGGGCGTTGGTCAGCTGGGCGTTGCCGAGCGCAGCAGAGGCGGTCGAAGCCAAGGAATGGGCCACCGACATCATGTCGGCCGCGAAGTTACCCGAGGCCGCGTTGACCAACTGCAAAACACCCAAAACTTTTCCGTCGCCGAGCTTAAGTGGCAGGGTGAGTAGGCATTGGGTTTTGTAGCCCATAGCGACATCGAAAGTATCGGACCAGCGGTAGGGCTTACTGTCTTCGATTGCGCGCACGTCGTCCACGAGTTCGGCTTCGCCCTCGAGCGCCACGTAGCCAACGATAGAGTCTCGGTTCAGCTTGAGCACGTGGGGCGCGACCTTCGATTGAAAGGTCTTAGCGCCCATGCGCGTTTCCAAGCTTTCGTTTTGCGTCGCTTGGAAGTGCAGACCGTCCGGACGCACCAGATAAATTGTGGCGCCGTCGGCTTGCAGCAACGAGCGGCCCTCGCTGACAATGGCATTGAGTAGCCGGTCGAGTTTGTTTTCGGCGGTCAAAAGAATGCTAATATCGACCAAGCGCTCCATGGCGGCCAAGCGTTGATGGACGTCCATTAGATCGCTCCTGATAATTTAATTCTTAGGCCTTCTTTGGTCATCCGCGTGCCCGGCCGAACGCTCTCGGCTTTAGCTGCTAACTCATCCAGAAAAATATCATCGTGCGTCGGGTCGTGGTGGGTCAGAAAGAGGCTCTCGACACCGGCCTTGTTGGCGACCTCGATACCTATTTCCCAGGTGCTGTGGCCAAAGTTTTTGCGTGTCGCATATTCTTCAGGCGTGTATTGGGCGTCGTAAATTAAAACATCGGCGTTGCGCGCAAAGTCCACCAACTTTGGGTCGGCACCTTCGGGGACGTGCTCGACGTCGGTGGCAAACACGAGACTGTGTCCACCGCTTTCGATACGATAAGCGGCGATGCCGTTGGGGTGGGTCAGCGCACACCAAGAGATGCGTGTTTCATCGAAGGAGACCCCCTCTGCCGGCACGTTGTGAAACGAGCGCTGGGATTGCAAGTAATCCCAGGGGACGGGAAAGGTTGGAGCGTGCATCTGATCGCTCAAAGCGGTTTCTAGCGCTTCCGCGCCGATCACATCATGCGCTGAGTAGAGCTCAATGTTGAAGTCGGGGTCGTAGAGCGGTGTGAAAAACGGCAGGCCTTGAATATGGTCCCAGTGGATGTGGGTGAAAAATAGCCGACATTGTGCCGTACCGCTCTGCTCGAGCCGGCCGCCCAAGCCACGGATTCCAGTTCCGGCATCAAAGATGAACACGCCGTCGGGAGTGTTCACCTCAAGACAAGTCGTATTACCGCCGTAGCGCGCCGTTCGGCTGCCTGCTGCTGCGATGGATCCGCGTACGCCCCAAAACTCAAATTCCACGAAAGTCTTCCTTAGTCATAGCAGGGTAACAAGGTTCTCGGCCTGCGCCAAATACCCATCATGGGGGTGCACACCCGAGGAACAGCTTTCGTATATTGGTGGCTCCAACATAGTACAAGTTACCCATGCCAGCTGTATTTATTTTTGTGGTTTGGGTAGGGATTTGAGTGGTGGATTCGTTGGTGAGCCGCTGCTGCGCACCGCTCGGGGCTCCATCTGTGTCGACGGGCGTCGCCCAGACTCCTCGCTCGAAGGCGGGCTCTAACACGGGGTAGGCTAAGACGGCCCCCGATGGGCTGCCGATCAGGCGCGCTGCTGCAGCCTGCTTCGGAGCGCCCACCAGAAGGTTTCGGCTGAGGCTCGCGCCTTGCGCCGACAGGGATTCAACTTCAACAACGCCGTCACTGCGGGTGACAGCAAGCAACGCGCCTTGATCATTTACTAGCAAGTCGATGCCGCGCAGTGAGTTGTCGTATTGGCGCAGAGCCGGACTCGGCGCCGGCCCGGCATGCAGGTTCTCTTTGTTGTTTTGGAGCACCGATAGCGCCACGAATCGATCACCGTCACAATCGGCGTGGGTGACGAGGCTGCCGCTAACCAGCGAATTGAGCAGGGAACTCTGCCCTTGGTGGTCAACTGAATAAAGGCCTGCGGTCTCCTGCCCATTATCGCTCACTGTCAGAATGACGACCCAGAAATTTTGCCCCCCGTTGGTTGGTAAGGGGCAGACGGCCATCGGTCGGCAATCAGCGGGTCCAAAAGGGGTCCAGGCAGCCCCATTAATCTGCAGTTGGCAGCGGCCAGCGCTTTGTCCGAGTAGACCGCTAGCCTGGCCAAAGTCAGCCAAGCTCAGTGGGGTGATGTCACCAGCAGCATTAAACTCAACGGCATCGTTGGCGTCGAAAGAACGCCTCATAATGCGCGCATTCGGGTCACCCCCTAGACGGTCCGACCAACGCAGTTCGCTGTTATCAGCCCGCAAGCTTTCGATGGTCCCGCCGAAGTTTCCTAAATCGACCGGCGGGTGGCTGCGCACGGTGATATCGTTGTCGGCAATTTGATCACAATCTTGGTCTACACCATCGCACCATTCGGGAGCGCCGGGGAAACGACTCGCATTGGTGTCGTCGCAGTCACTGTTGTCGGCTGCGAGCAGGGGAGTGCCGAGACAGGCCTGAATACCTTGCGCGTTTTCATCGCCAAAGCCGTCGCCGTCCACATCAGCAAACATTTCTTGAAGCTCTAGGCCCTCATCGACGGTGTCGTCGCAGTTGTTGTCAATTCCGTCGCAAATTTCCCCTGCCGCCGGATGTCGGTCGCGGTCCTCGTCATCACAGTCACCGTCGTCGAGAGCGTAGCCGTCGGGGCGCCTACAGGCTTTCGTCGACTCCTGATCACGGCCGAAAGCATCGCCATCATCGTCGCGGTAAAAATCTTGGTAGGGCTCGTCAGCAAGCCCATCAAGGCAATTGTTGTCGCGATCATCGCAGACTTCGAGTTTGCCGGGGTGGCGCTGGGGGTCATTGTCGTCGC
>JAPKCE010000371.1 GCA_028823075.1 Myxococcota bacterium | reverse complement strand
TCGAAGAATGTTTGTTCGGCACCGAGCTGAGCTTTATCTGTCTTTGCGATGAATCGGGCATCGTCCCGCTGGCCTCAAGCCAAGATCATAAGCGTTTGGGCGAAGGAGATACCGGGCCCAACACGGGTGGCATGGGGGCCTTTTCGCCCTCACCGCTCTGCGATGATGTGTTGCAGCAGCGCATCATCGACCAGGTGGTAGCGCCGACTCTAGCCGAACTCAAAGACCGCGGCTTGTTGTTTCGCGGCTTCCTCTACGCCGGTTTGATGGTGCATGAGGGCGACTTTAAAGTGCTCGAATTCAACGTTCGTTGCGGCGACCCTGAGACTCAAGTGCTGATGGCGCGCTGCGATGGCGATCTGGGCATGTGGTTGCTGGCTTGTGCACGCGGCGAACTCGCTATGCTCAGTAAGGGCTTTGACGGCGGTATCGCTTGGTCAAAAGAGGTCGCCGTCGGCGTGACTTTAGCGAGCAAAGGCTATCCACAAAGCAGCGAAAAAGGCGTTTGTATTGGCGGGCTCGAAAAGGCCCAGGGCGCGGTAGTCTTTCATGCGGGAACGCGAGCAGGCTGTTCGGGCTGGGAGACCAACGGCGGGCGCGTGCTCACCGTTTGCGCGACCGGCGCCGACTATGCTCAGGCCGCTCAAGCCGCCTACGCAGCAGTGGGTGTAATCAACTTTGATGGAATGCAATTCCGGCGAGACATCGCCAAAAAATTATAAGGGGTCAGCGAATGGATGTTTTGGTGTTGATGGGAAGTTCCAGTGATTTCGAGGTGATGCAGCATGCGCTGCCATTTTTCGATCAGTTCGGTCTGCAAGCACGGGTCACTGTAGCCTCGGCGCATCGTACTCCGCAGCGGGTCCACGATGAGGTGCTGGCTGCTGAGCAAGCTGGCGCTTCGGTGATCATTTGCGCCGCCGGGATGGCGGCTCATCTGGCTGGCGTCGTCGCCGGAATATCGAACCTTCCGGTGATCGGTGTGCCGCTAGCCAGCGGTGCTCTTGATGGTCTCGACGCCCTGCTTTCCACCGTACAGATGCCCGCCGGTATTCCGGTGGCGACGGTAGGTGTCGGCAAGGCTGGGGCGCGCAACTCTGCCATTCTTTGTGCACGCATGATCGGTCCGCACCGCCCCGCTGTTGCCAAGGCCTTGGCCGAGTATCGCCTAGGGATGAACGCTAAAGTCGCCGCCGCCGCCGATGAGGTCGAAGCTTTGGTCGCTCAACGGGGTAACAAGGTATGAGCCGCGAGCAGATTGCTCAGGCCAGCACCGAAGCGCAGGCTGGCGGCAAGCCGAAATACCACGACAGCAACGCCGCTAAGGGCAAACTCTTCGCTCGTGAGCGCATCGCCTTGCTCTGTGACGACAACAGCTTTGTCGAGGACGGCATGCTGGCTAACAATCAAAATGCCGGCCTTCCCGCGGACGGCGTGATCACCGGGATCGGCTGCATTTCGGGTCGCGCGGTCGCGATTATGGCAAACGACTCGACCGTAAAGGCTGGCTCCTGGGGGGCTCGTACGGTTGAAAAAATCATCCGCATCCAAGAGAAAGCAGGCCAGTTACGTATCTCGCTAGTCTACCTTGTGGATTCAGCAGGCGCTCGAATCACCGACCAACTCCACATGTTTCCTGGCGACCGCGGCGCCGGAACTATTTTTGATATGCAGATCAAACTCTCGGGTTCCATCCCTCAGGTCTGTCTTCTCTTCGGGCCCTCGGCAGCTGGCGGGGCTTACATCCCAGCCTTTTGTGATGTGGTCTTTATGGTCAATAAAAACGCCAGCATGTACCTGGGTTCACCGCGTATGGCCGAGTTGGTCATCAATGAGCGGGTGACGCTCGAAGAGATGGGCGGGGCGCGCATGCATTGCTCGCAATCGGGCAACGGCGACATGCTTTGTAAGACCGAGCAAGAAGCGCTGGAAGCTTGCCAGGATTATTTGAGCTACCTGCCCAGTTCGTCCGATGATGTACCGCCCTTAGCGCCAAGCGTTGCGGCGCCCGAGGGGGTCGATTTAGCAGCGCTCATCCCCGACGGTGAGACGCTGCCGATGAACATCAAAAAAGTGATTGACGCCTTGGTGGACGAGGGTTCGTTTTTCGAAATCAAAAAACTTTTTGCCAAAGAGATCGTCACCGGGTTTGCGCGCCTCGACGGCTGCGCCATCGGGGTGATTGCCAACAACGCCAAGCATCTCGGCGGTGTGCTTTTTAAAGACAGCGCCGACAAGGCCGCTAAATTCATTAGCATCTGCGACGCTTATGGTCTTCCGCTGTTGTTTTTGGCCGACGTTCCCGGTTTCATGATCGGCTCGAAAGTTGAGCGTGAGGGGATTATCCGCCACGGCGCCAAGATGCTGCACGCCATGGCGAGCGCCAGCGTACCGAAAATCTCGGTGGTGGTGCGCAAGGCCTACGGCGCCGGTTTGTACGCCATGTGTGGCAAGGGTTTTAAGCCCGATGCAGCCTTGGCTCTACCGCGAGCTCGTATTGCTGTGATGGGCGCAGAGCCTGCCGTAAACGCAGTGTTTTATAATAAAATTATGCAGCTTGAAGGCGACGAGCGAGAAGCTTGTGTGGCCGAAAAGCGCGCCGAATACAGCGCCGATATCGATATCCTACGGCTCGCCTCGGACCTGCATCTCGACGCGATTATCGAAGAGAGCGAGCTGCGCAACGAATTGATTCTGCGCTTTGCTTATGCCGAGAATAAAGTGGTCTCGGAGTACCCTCGGCGGCGTTATGTGGTGCCGGTCTAAGTCTGTTTTATGTACTTTAAGTACTTGCCTCGTTGCGCTGGCTCCCCTCAAGAAAACCTAACTCAGCGATAATAAACCACCCACTCAAAGGCGCCGCCGCCGCCTTGGGTGAAGTCATGGCTGCCGCAGCGGCCGCCCGCTACGAACAGATATTGCCCGTTTTGATTAGCCTGTTTCAGACAGAGTCGATTTTCGGCGCCAGGGTTTTCGGTCTCGCATGGGGCGCGCTCGGAGACCTGCTCACCGGCAGGCGCAAAGCCCCAGCTATGTCCGGCTTGATAATACCACTGGGCGCCGTTGAGTTGCTGCACATCGTCGCTGCCGG
>JAPKCE010000370.1 GCA_028823075.1 Myxococcota bacterium | reverse complement strand
AAGGACCACGACATTCATCAGGGAGCCTCCAAGTTCTCTACACATTGAACCGAAAGTGCATCACATCCCCGTCAGCAACCCGGTACTCCTTGCCTTCGATGCGCAGCTTGCCGACTTCGCGACAGCCCTTCTCGCCGCCGTGGGCGACGAAATCCGCAAAGCCCATGACCTCGGCTTTAATAAAGCCTTTTTCGAAATCAGTGTGGATCACTCCGGCGGCTTGCGGCGCCGAAAATCCGGCTTGAATAGTCCAGGCGCGCACCTCTTTTTCACCGGCGGTAAAGTAGGTCTGCAGGCCGAGTAGGTCGTAACCGGTACGAATCAGCCGGCTTAGCCCCGCCTCTTCAATACCCGCCGACTCCAAAAACTCGGCGCGCTCGTCGTCGTCCTCGAGTTCGGCCAGCTGGGCTTCGAACTCGGCGCTGATGATGACAACCGGTGCGCCTTCTTTGGCCGCTAAGCCGCGAACTCTCTCGACCAGTTCGTTGCCGTCGACAGCTTCCTCTTCGCTAACGTTGCAAACGTACATGACCTTCTTACTGGTCAACAACGCCAGCTCGGCGAGCACCTCGTCGCGCTCTTCGTCAGCAGGCAAGGAGCGGTAGGGGATTCCCTCGTCGATGGCCTCTTTTACCGTTTTGAAATGCACCAGTGCAGCCTTTTTCTTCGCGTCGCCGGTCTTGGCTTCGCGCTCGGCGCGCTGTAGCCGTTTGGCAATGGATTCCATATCCTTGAGCAGCAGTTCCGTATCGATGATCTCAATGTCGCGAACCGGGTCGATCGAGCCGGTAACGTGATGAATATCATCGCTCTGGAAACAGCGCACAACATGAGCGATCACATCGCATTCGCGAATATTGGCGAGGAACTGGTTGCCCAAGCCTTCGCCTTTGCTGGCGCCTTCGACCAAACCGGCAATATCGACAAAGGTCATCTGGGTGGCGAGGGTTCGCTGCGGTTTCACCATCTCGGCCAACTTGCGCAGGCGGTGGTCGGGAACCGGCACCTGACCGACATTGGGTTCGATGGTGCAAAACGGAAAGTTGGCGCTTTCGGCGCGGGCATTCCCCAAGGCGTTGAAAAGTGTCGATTTGCCGACGTTAGGTAAACCGACGATGCCGCAAGAAAATCCCATGAGATGCCTCCAAGTGAGGCGCAACTAGCCTGCGCAGGCCCCGGGCTCAAGTGCGTAGAAGGGCCATTATTTTTTAGGGGCATCCGCCGGCAAACGCGGCAGTCGGCTCAGATCAATAGACACCATCTCACCGGACTTTCGATCCAAGCGAATACAGCGCATGGTCGCCTCTTTCGGGGTGTTGCTAACGCCGCAGGCTAGTTTGAAGCGGCCGTTTTGAGGGCTCGCTTTGTCGGCCGTGCTCACGCCAAGTGTCGACAGCTTCTCGATATCAATAAAATGCACGCTGCCGTCGGCACTGTTCAAACGCAGGCAGGCGACCGCGCCACGGGCTTGGGTCGAGAGCCCGTCGCAGCCCAGGTCGTAGCGCCAATCGGAAGCTTCAGAGCAGGCGGAAAGAGCAACTAAAGAGGTGATCAATAGAATGCGCATGAGGGCTCCGTTAGCCGAGAATATTGTAGCCTGCGTCGACGTGCAGAACTTCGCCCGTGACACCCGTGTTGGTGAGCAAGAACAAGGTGGCATGAGCGACTTCGTCCGTGGTGATGTGGCGTCGTAACGGGATGCGCGGCGCCGCTTCTTTCATGAGGTCGCGAAAACCCGGAATACCTGCAGCTGCCAAGGTGCGCACCGGACCGGCTGAGATGCAATTGACGCGAATTCCGTCGGGACCGAGGTCCTCGGCGAGATACGCTGCGGTGGACTCTAAAGTCGCCTTGGCGACACCCATCACCTTGTACATGGGAATCACTTTTTCGGCGCCGTAATAGGTCATGGCGACAATGCCGCTTTGCTCATTGAGTAGTGGCTTGAGCGACCGACAAAGAGGAATCAAACTGTAAGCTGAAATATCCACAGCCTGCATGAAATCGGCACGAGACGTTTGGTGGAAGCGGTCATCAAAAGCGTCTTTATTGGCAAAGGCGATGGAATGTACCACGTGGTCGAGCCCACCCCAATCGCTGGCGAGCGCTTTCGCCATGGCATCGAAATGCGCCTCTTGGCAGACATCGAGTTCGTAATAATGTTCAACACCGATCTCTTCGCCAAGCTTACGAACGCCAGCTTCCATGCGCTCGTTGAGGTAGGTGAAGGCCAGCTTGGCCCCTGCTTCATGGCAGGCTTGAGCGATGGCCCAGGCGATGCTGCGCTTATTGGCAACACCGCAAATCAACACCTTTTTCCCATTCAGATTCATGCTTCCTCCGCACATCGAATCGTTGACTTGGCACCTAGGCACGACAGCGCCGGGCTCGCAAGCCTTGTGCGCGCCTAACACCCTTAAGGCGAGTTCCCGTTGCAGAGGCGGCGAAGGCTGTGTAGCGAAACGCCCACCGAGGTAAGGCCTCGATTAGGACGGCCGCAATGCCTAGCCCCAATACTGGTCTCGACACCATTAATCTTAGCCCCAAAGGCAAAGTTCACTGGAATCTCCGTGGGCGCGCTCTGTTGGCGCACGCAGCCCGCCGTGGCGAAGGTGAATTTAGCGCCCATGGCGCCTTTGTCGCCATCACCGGCGAACGCACGGGGCGCTCGGCCAACGATAAGTGGACGGTTAAAGAGCCCACCACCGAAGATCTGATCTGGTGGGATGGCACCGTAAACCGAGCCTTCGACAATGAACGCTTTGAATTGTTGCGCGATCGCGCTCTGGCCTATCTCGCCGAGCAAGATGAGCTCTTCGTCCAAGACTTAATCTGCGGTGCCGAGCGCAGCGAAGCCATTGAATGCCGTGTGGTGACCATGAACGCTTGGCATGCGGCTTTTACACGCAATATGTTCGTTCGGCCGAACGCCGAAGAGCTGAAAGCGCATCGCCCCGAATGGACGGTCATCCACGCACCGCATCTGGAGATCGAAGACTGGAAAGAGCTAGGTCTAAACAGTCAGGTCGGTGTGCTCTTTCACCCTGGCGCCAAGCTCGTGGTCATCTGTGGCACGCGCTACGCCGGCGAGAT
>JAPKCE010000369.1 GCA_028823075.1 Myxococcota bacterium | reverse complement strand
GATGTTGCGATGCTCAAAGTTGCCGCTCTCGCTGACCGCCCAAGCGGCGATCGCGGACCGCGCCACCTCTTTGGGCAGCAGATCGTTGAGCTGCTTTAAGTCCCATAAGAAGAAGGTCCCCTCCTCCCCTTCCGAGTCGGCGTCGGTAGCAGAAAAGAAGGGGCCGTCATGCCGGGTCATCTCACGCAGCACATAATCCAGGGTAAAGCGCGCCGTCTGAGCAAAGTCCTTACGCCCGGTCATCTGTGCGGCGGCTAAATACTCCTGAACGAGCAAGGCGTTGTCATAGAGCATCTTCTCAAAATGCGGCACCAGCCAGCGATGATCCGTACTGTAGCGATGAAAGCCGCCACCGAGCTGGTCGTGCATGCCGCCCGCCGCCATCTTTTCTAAGGTCAGGACGGCCGCATTGAGCACCCCTTTATCGCCGCTGCGTCGCGCGTAGCGAAGCAGCAAGTGGGTGGGCAAGGACGAGGGGAATTTGGGTGAGCCGCGCATACCACCCCATTCCGGGTCGAACCGGTTCATCACCCAGCGGACGCTCATACCGATCGCCGCCGGCGAAAGCTCGGGGCCGGCGGGTAGAGGTTTCATCGCCCGCGCAACCTCTTCCGCCAGCTTTTGCGCCTCGGCGCGCACGGCCTCGGGTTCATCAGCCCAGCGCCCTGCTAAGCCCTTGAGTAAGGTTTGAAAGCCTCGGGTCACGCCGCGTTGGCCGTCGGGCGGGAAATAAGTACCAGCGAAAAATGGTAGGCCTTCAGGGTCTGCCCAGATGGTCATTGGCCAACCCCCGCGGCGGCGCAGCTTATGCACCGCGGTCATGAACAAGCTGTCCACGTCGGGGCGTTCCTCACGGTCGACTTTAATCGGCACGTAGAGCCTATTGATGAGCTCGGCGATGGCCTTGGACTCAAAGCTCTCCTCCTCCATCACATGGCACCAATGGCAAGTCGAATAGCCAACGCTGATGAGCAAAGGACGATTCAGGCGCTGAGCTTCTGCCAAAGCCTCTTCCCCCCACGGTCGCCAATCGACCGGGTTATGTGCGTGCTGCAGCAGGTAAGGGCTGGTTGAGCGGATCAAGCGGTTGACATACTTTGGTGAGCCATCTGCCTTAAGATGCTTCGTGCGCGGGCTGTAACCTTTTTTCTTAGCAGCCAGGGCTGTCGCCAAAGTCTTCACCAATGAAGTGCTCTTCGGTACGCTTCCGGGATGCGTCATCAGTGCTTCTATCTCGGTTTTTATTGTACTGGCGCTAGCAGCTTCGGCTGAAACCCCAGTCTTGCAACCGGCAAAGGCTAGTAGAGCTAAGGATAAAAAATAACCTCGCATGCAGCGTCTCCGAATATTGACATGGGCTTTGAGTCAAGGGTCGCGCATACGTCAACTGCCCGAGCAACTTTTTCTGGCCGCAACAACGACTTAGGCCCGCCGAATATGGCAACGAGACCCGTTTTGGACATCATAACTATTTGAGAAGGAGAATTATCGTGTATACTCAGAATATTCTGCGCATCTTCGTTCTGATCAGCCTTGGTGCCACCGTTGCTTGCGGTAACGATAACGGCATTGGGGATGACAACCGCGACAACTGGCGCCCTGATGCTCCCCGCGACCCGGGCCCCACTGACCCGACCGACCCCACCGACCCCACCGACCCCACGGATCCCACCGATCCCGCTGGTGAGACTCGCGACGATGCAGTTCCTGCCGAAGTCGGCCAACCGGTCGACGGCGAACTTACCGGTGACAGCTCAGAAAGCTGGTTCCGCTTCGTTGCTGGCTCGGCTTATGCTTATGTAATCTACACCAGCGGTAGCTTGGACACCGAATGCGCCCTGTTCGAGACGGCGCGTAACGAGCCCTTCGCCGAAGACGACGATAGCGGTGAGAGCCTTAACTGTCGCATCCAAGAAGAGCTTGTCGACGGCACTTCCTACGCGGTCCGAGTGCGCAGCTTCCAAGAGCGTAGCCAAGGTTCGTTCCAACTTCATATCGACGCGATCGACGCGACCGCTGTTGACCCGCAGATCGCCGCTCGTCCCGGTGAAGTGCGCGCCGGCGGCCTGCTCACGGTTGGTGGCAGTGGCTTTACCGCAAACGGCAGCGTCTCCTTTGAGATCAGTGGTATGGCTGAGATCGTCGTCGAAGACGCCACCGCCGATGCCGATGGTATCGTCGCTACCAATATCGATATTTCCGCTGACCAAGCTTTGGGTCGCTACCAGGTGCGAGCCAACGATAACGCCTCGAATACCCCCAGCCGCTGGATCAACTTCAGCGTCGTCGCTGGACAAAACCAGGGCAACAACGGCGAGGTCGTCGACGCCGGCAACGGCGGCAGCTTCGAAGCTGTGGTCGCAGCTGGCCAAGTAGACTCATATCGCCTCAATGTTGACCGAAGCGGCGAATGGACCATTCACACCACAGGAACCACCGACGTGGTTTGCACCTTGGTCGACGATGCCGACGCTGTAGTCGCCACCAACGATGACGGTGGAGAGGGCAGCAACTGCCGCATCGTTCAAGAACTCGTCGCTCCTGGCGTGTTCACCATCAACGTGCGCCACTTTCGCAACAATGCTGAAGGTCCTTACACCCTGGTCATCACGCCTCCGCAAGCCGGTGGTAACAACGGCAATGGTGACGGCGTGATCGATGCCGGTAACGGCGGCAGCTTCGAAGGCGTAATCGCCGTTGGTCAGACCGACTCGTATCGCCTCAACGTCAACCGCGATGGCGAATGGGTCATTAACACCACAGGAACGACCGACACCCACTGCACCCTGATCGATGATGCGGGTAACGAGGTCGTCGCCAACGATGATGGTGGAGAAGGCACAAACTGCCGCATCGCCCAAGAACTT
Source organism: Myxococcota bacterium (assembly GCA_028823075.1). Classification (GTDB taxonomy): domain Bacteria; phylum Myxococcota; class UBA4151; order UBA4151; family UBA4151; genus CACGMS01. The sequence continues at coordinate 232 of JAPKCE010000369.1, read as the reverse complement.
CAGGCTCCGGCGACCTACATCATCAACGTGCGCCACTTCCGCAACAACGCTGAAGGTCCTTACACCTTGGTGATCACGCCCCCCGAGGCTCCGATCGTCGACGGTGGTAACAATAATGGTCAAGACGACCATGCGGACCAGATTCAAGGTGCCAGCTTACTGCTGCCCATCATCCCGTCTCGCGGCGCATTTGACAAAGACAACGACCAAGACTGGTTCGTCTTCCTGGCGC
>JAPKCE010000368.1 GCA_028823075.1 Myxococcota bacterium | reverse complement strand
AAAAGCCGAGCGTATTCTCGGCGCTCTCAGCATAGGTCGAGCGCCCGAGCTTGTAGGACGCACGACCTCGCATGGAGAGTCGAGGGTGCGGTGCACAAAGTATGACCTAGGAAACGGTTACCGCTTGGTAGCCTTGAGGCGCGCCGAAAGCAGCCTTCTTCTGCGCCTCGACGGACACGAGGCCTGCGACCGCTGGCTAGACCAGCAACAGGGTAAAACCTTCGAGGTTTCGGGCATTAAAGGGCTCATCGACTTGCCGCCCCGGGAAGCCCCGAGGTCTGACAGTCAAGCCCACGAAAGCATCCCCGAACCCCAAAGGCTGATCGCAGCGCTTGAAGATGGCGCACTGGATGGACTAACCTTGCGAGCCAGCGATGTGCGCGCCCTAACTCGCCTCGCACCAGCGAGTAGCGATCAAGAACTCGCCGCCGCTGTGGCCGAGCTTGGCGCCTTGTCACGGCCTATGCTGCGGGTGCTTCAATTTTTGCGCAACGGTGACCATGCGGCGGCGCGAAAGACCATCCATGCTCTGCAACCCGAGCAGCCGCTGGCGCGGAAAACACCTGAACATGTAGTACAAAACTTAACTCCGGAGCCGACTTTGAGCTTGACCAAGAAACAACGACGGCAGGCTCGCCGTTCCGATCGCTCGGAAAGGCGTCAAAGCGACGAGAGCTCTTTTAATCGTATGGATCCAGAACGCCTGCGCCACTTGCGCGACGAGGCGCGACAAGCCGGAGAGGTGCTGCGCGCCGAGGCTGAAGCCGAGCAGCTTAAGAGAAACGAACTCGATGAAGCCAACATGAGTTTTGCGGAATTACTCGAACGTTACAGCAGCGAGCCCGACGATTAGTCGGTTTTCGATTCGAGCAACTCCCAACGCTCGTAGGCGCCGCTGAGTTCAGCTTCGACAGCTTCAAGTTCGGCCTGTAAAGCCGAGACTTGTCCTCTTTGTTTGGTGTAAACCTCAGGATCGGCGAGGCGCTCGCTCAAAATATCTTTTTGCGCTTCCAGGACTTCAAGACGTTCGGGCAGACTAGCCAGCTCTTTAGATTCGTTAAAACTGAGCTTTTTTGTGACGGTTTTTTTTTCGACGCGTTGCGGCGCAGCCTTGGGGGTGTCGATGACTTCGGTTTTCGGGCGCTGCCGCTGCCAATCGTCGTAACCGCCGGCATAATGGCGACAAATACCGTCCGCATCGAAGGCCAGTACGCTGGTCACCACATTGTTCACGAAGGCGCGATCGTGACTCACCAGCAACAGGGTTCCCGGGTAGTCGAGCAAAACGCTCTCGAGCATCTCAAGAGTTTCACAATCAAGATCGTTGGTCGGCTCATCCATGACCAACAGATTGGCAGGCTGTAAGAACAATTTGGCAAGCAACAAGCGGTTGCGCTCGCCGCCCGAAAGTATCCCCACCCGGCTGCGCGCCCGCTCTGGCGAGAAAAGAAAGTCTCTGAGGTAGCCGATGACATGCTTGGGTTGCCCATTAAGGGTGACGGTGTCGGCGCCATCAGCCAAATTATCGACCACGCTGCGGTCGTCGTCGAGGGTGCCGCGCATCTGGTCAAAATACACGACCTTCAGCTTGGTTCCCAGTTTAACCTCACCGCGCTGCGGCCTAAGGTCACCGAGCAGCAGCCGAATTAAGGTCGTTTTGCCGCAGCCATTTGGACCTAAAATTCCCAAGCGATCACCCGCGCCGAGTTCGATTTCGAGCCCCTCGATGATCGGCTTATCGGGAAAGGAAAAGCCCATATCAGTGACCTCGATCACCCGCTTGCCCGACCTCTCGCCGGTTGTCAGGCGCATCTTAACCTGACCGATGCGCTGGCGCCTCTCCTGGCGTTGATCACGCAAACGTTTGAGGGAACGAACGCGGCCTTCGTTGCGCGTGCGCCGCGCTTGAATCCCTTGGCGAATCCACACCTCTTCTTGCGCAAGGTGTTTGTCGAATTCCGACCAAGCTTTACTCTCGGCGTCCAAGGAAGCCTCTTTGAGTTCTTGATAACGTTCGTAGTTTCCAGGCCAGCTGGTAAGTTGACCGCGGTCGAGATCCAAGATTCGAGTCGCCAAAGCGCTCAAAAACTGACGGTCGTGGGTGACGAAGAGCAGCGCGCCGTTAAAGGATTTTAGCACGCCCTCGAGCCAAAGGATGGTCGGCGTGTCGAGGTGGTTGGTGGGTTCATCCAGAATAAGCACATCAGGGCGTGCGAGCAGCGCCCGCAGAAACAGCACCTGACGTTTCATACCGCCCGACAAAGCCGAGAACTCGCCTTCGGGATCGAGCTTCAAACGGTCGACTTCTGCTCTGGCTTCGCTGCGTAAGTTCCAAGCGTCGAGACGGTCGAGTTCGTCTTGCAGATTCTGCATACGGTCGAGAAGGGCGTCGCTCGGGGCGTCGCCGAGGTTGGCGGTGATCTCTTCGTAATCAAGAAGAGTTTGACAAGCACCGGCACCGCTCAAAACCACCGACTCAATGCTACCGTCGAGATCACGCGGCAGCGCCTGCTGCATATAGGCAACACGACAATGCCCGATAGGTTCAACGCTTCCGGTATCCGGAGGTTGAAGGCCGGCGAGAATCTTCATGAGGGTGGTTTTGCCGGTGCCATTACGCCCCACCAAACAGACCCGCTCACCCGCTTGTAGGCTTACCGACGCCGAGTCGAGCAAGGGTCCGAAGCCGAAGTCCATGCAAAGATCTGTGCAGCGAATAAGGTCCATGGCGGCGCTTTATGCACGGGACTCCGTGTTTGTCAGCCCGCAAATCAAGCTCGAGACTTGAAGCCGCCAAAGATTCATCGGCTTGGGCAGCATCGGCCTATCGTTAGGGTCCCCGAAGGCTGCCTAAACTTAGGTTGAGATGAGGCGCATGCCCAGGTTCTCAGCTTCGTAAATGCGCTTATCATCAACCCATAACGATGCGTTAGCGCGTGCCAAGACGCTCTGGTCATCACGGATAATCTCGGTGATTTCCAAGGTGCTTGAAATGATATTATTGCTGGGAACAACCTGCCCGCGATACTTCCACGTCATCTCCTCACCAAGGGCGATGCCCTCAAAGCGAGGTTTCTCGAGAGCGGTATCTAAGCCCAATTCAAGCATCA
>JAPKCE010000367.1 GCA_028823075.1 Myxococcota bacterium | reverse complement strand
TGACAGCCAAAACCTTCGCCAAGCCCACCTCGTCAAGCATCCAATAATTGCGGGTCTTCGAGAACACGACGCACAGTTTTTGCGAATTTACCGCCGGCAAAGCCATCGATAAACCGATGATCGATGGTCGCGGTGATCGTCAGGATCGGCCGCACAACCGCTTCGCCATCCAGCGCAACAACCTGATCCTTAATCTGGCAGATGGTGATGAGCATCGGCGTGCGCGCCCAAGGCGTATGTGGAGCATAACCGACCTCGATACCGAACATGCCCACCGAGGTGACACAACAGGCGCCAAAGGGGAAAGGCTCAACGCCTAAAAAACCGATGCGTGCCCCGAGGCTTCCAGCCAGCCAGCCGGTGATTTTAGCGATGGGTCGAAGGAGCCAAGTTGGCAGTAAGCGCAGCAAGGGTTTCGACTTGTTAAAATCATCGTTCTTGCCGGCGCGTAACTTGGCTGCGGCGTCGGCGAGTTGTTGGGCAATCTCAATAACGCTTGTTTCATCGGCGCTTTCGATTTTCACCTTCCCTAGATCACCGCCCTCTTCCAGCGCCACCAAGTACGAAAAATCAACGCTGTCGAAAGCGATGAACTTACCCAGGTGAATGCGCCCGTTAAGCCCCGGCGCGGCGCGTAGGCCCAGCGCTACAGCCTTGCCAACGAGATGGGTGATGGAGATTTTGAGACCGCTTTCGGCGCGCAGTTTTTCAATATGTAAAAGGGCGGCGCTCATATCGATGCCAAGTTGTCCATAGATCACGCCAGCTTGCGGCGCCGACCAGGTTGCGATCGCCAGTTTTCTGCGCGTTGAATTATAGGTTGCCATGCAGCGACAGTGCAGCAGCCCTTTGGCGCTGTCTATGCCCCCCGGCTCAGAACAAAGGTACAGTGACGAGCCTCGGCTCGAACACCGGTGCGCGAGTGGGGTGCAGCCCGCATTGAGACCTTCCGTTCGCACCCCAACACCAGACCCGCCGTAGCGGTCCGATAGCGCAGCTATGCTCGGCACCCAGCGCCACTCCAAAGACCTGTTGTAGCCCGGCCGGACGTCGCAACCCGACACCCTGCCGTCGGTCGCCTGCTCCGAGTTGGCTTTGTCGGTTGTCGCCAAAGCAGGCGATGCCTTGTTGGTCTTTGCTGCACAAATGTCTGCGCCCCAGGCTCAGGTTACCAGTTTGCCCTTGAGCGACTTCAAGCGATGGCCAAACCCAGGGGCTTGTGGAGCTTTCGATCTGGCCGCCTAGGTTAGAGCCAAAGCAACGTAAACTTCCGTTGCTAAAGCGTGCGCAACTGGTGTCGTTTCCAAGGGCAATATTAACTGCGCCTCGCAGTTCGCTGACCTCAACGGCGCGCGACTCCCTATGTTCGGCGCTTGCTCCGAAGCCCCGTCCCCAACACCAAACCTGCTCGCCTCCTCTAGCCCTTGCGCAGCGGTGTCGCTGTCCCGCTACGAGCAGGTCAACGCTCAGGCGTCCCTGGTTGGAATGCACAAAAAGGTCTGCAAGTTGCGCTGTTTCGCTGTCAGCTCCAGTACCAAGACCACCATCTTCGTTGCTGCCCCAACATTGGACCGAGCCATCACTGAGCATGCGGCAACTGCCATCGCCGCCCGCTGCTAGGGATTGAGTCGCACCTTGCAACTCGACTTGGGCAGGTCGCGCGACTTCGGCACCTTGTGCCTGTCCGGCTTGTAAAGACCCGTTGTCGCCCCAGCAATAGACCTGCCCTCCTTCAGCGCTTAGCCCGCAATAGTGCCGTGAGCCGGCGACGATCTGGCGCAACAACAGATGCTCCTGAGCGCCGGCCGGCATGGCAATCGCCTGGGCGGATTGACCATCCGAATCCGGGTGACCCAGGCCAGCACCGGAGGCACCCCAGCAGGCTACTCGGCCCGTCGCGAAGAGGGTGCAACTTCCGAAGTCGCTAGCGGCGAGTTGCAGCGCGTCGATCAAGCAAAGCGAGGAGCAGCCATCTCCGTCGTCTTGGTTACCATCCTCACAGTTCGCAATATCATCGCCACGGCGCAAAAAGCCGTCACCGCAAAAAGCGCTGCGGCAGTCGTTAAGGCAGGCATCATCCGGGTCTTGGTTTGCATCATCGCATTCTTCGAGTTCGCTATGATGCAAGCCGTCGCCGCAGCGCGCCTCGCGGCAGTTGTTAACGCAGTCATCGCTTGAGTCGGTGTTTCCATCGTCGCATTCTTCAAAGTCCGGCTCGCCCGGCGCCAGATCGCTGCGCAACAGTCCGTCACCACAGCGCGCTGCGGAACAGTTGTTGCTGCAGGCATCGTTATCCAGACTGTTTCCGTCGTCGCAGGCTTCTTGGTCGCGCCAAACAAAGCCATCGCCGCAGTGCGCCGGGTTGCAAGCGGGGCATTCATCGTCTTCGGCCACGTTGCCGTCATCACAGGCCTCGACGCCTGCCCAGATTATCCCATCACCGCAGCGGTTGCGTTTGCAGCCGTTGACGCAGGCGTCCGAATTCTCGTTGTTAGCGTCGTCGCATTCCTCATCGCCTTGAATGACGCCATCACCGCAGCGCCCGCCGATACAGGCAGAGGTGCAGCCGTCGGCTTCATCTAAGTTGGCGTCGTCGCAGTCTTCAGCACCGGCGAAGATAAAACCATCGCCGCAGCGAGCCGCTCGGCAACCGAGAACGCATGCGTCATTATTCGCGGTGTTGGCGTCATCGCATTCTTCGAGTTCAGCTTGCAGTAATCCATCACCACAAAAAGTGCGTTTGCACAGGGCGCTGCAAGCATCGTTGTCATCGTTGTTGCCGTCGTCGCATTGCTCCATCGACTGCTCGACGCCATCGCCGCAAGCCCCCGTCAAAGCGATTGGGGAGCAAGAAGAAAGTACAAGCAAAAGTGGAACAAAGCGGAACATTGGCGCAGCATAAGACTGGCGCGCTAAAACGAGCAAGCTAGTCGAGGAAATCTTTGTAAAAACAACAAACGCCGCCCTTGCCTGGACGGCGTTTTGGTTGGCGCGGGCGGTTTCGAACCGCCGACCACCACGATGTCAACGTGGTGCTCTACCACTGAGCTACGCGCCAATCGAGCGGGCAGATACGGTCGCCGGCTTAGCTTGTCAACGCGTGATTCTTTGGCCGCCGA
>JAPKCE010000366.1 GCA_028823075.1 Myxococcota bacterium | reverse complement strand
GCGAGCCTCGCCGTGGCGCGCCAACAAAGGGCCGAGCACCAGCACCGAGGCGCGCATGGTGCGCACCAGATCGTAACTTGCGGTCGTTGTCTCGATGCTGGGTGTGCAAAGATCAAAACGACCGCCGCGCCGCTGAGTTGCTTCACAGCCCAAACCGACGATTAACCGAGTCATGGTCTGCACATCGACAAGGCGATGCGGCACGCCGCGCAGATGGACCGTCTCGTCAGTGAGCAAAGTGGCGGCAATGAGAGGGAGCGTCGCGTTTTTGGCACCACTAATTTTGACATCGCCGCGTAGAGGACGGCCGCCGTGAATCTCTAAAAAGTCCATTTATAACGGCCTAACAACGATGTTTCGCAAAGACATATCCGTCTTCCAGTTATTGAAGGCGATGCGGTTATGCCCAGGACCTCGCAAAGGTTTGGGGTCGACACGCTCAAGCAGCAGTTTGCCATCAACAAACCATTCAATGCGCCCTCGCTTACCATCGAAACTGCGCCTTAGTCGATGCTTATACCAATGGTTGCGTTGCCACTTACCCTTGACCTCTTTACGCGATTTTTCATGCTCATCCTGGCGAGCGATCACCGAGACCGTATTTCCCCAGCCGCCCAAGATGGCGATATAGCCGCTCTCATGCCGCACGCCATCGCCGCAGAATTCGATTTTATGATCCACCGCCGCCGAGTTGGCGCGCGCCTCAAAACTGATCTCAAAAGCGTCCGGGATGCTGCGCTTGAGCCAGAGAGGGTGATTGTTCTGCTCACCGAGCGAACGGATCACCCCGCTCTCAACGGTCCAGGTCCCGCCGATCACCTCGAAATCATCAGCACTTAAAGTGCTGCCAAGTTTGATCGTCCATTCGCCTGCTAAAGCGGGCGCCGACGCGCCCTGAGGCATGCGGCAACCGATGATGAGACCGCCGCTGATGAGAAGCGTTGTGAGGATGCGCATAAAACCGTCCTTTGCTCGCTTGGTCATGCACACCATAAAGCGGGTCAGGTCAACGGTGGTCTACGCTAATTTGGCTCGATCGGACGCTTCCAAGATGGCTTGCTGGCGGCACCGCTCGTTGAGTCGTGAATCCCGAGTTAACATTCCAGGCGAGCTAAGCTAAACGCCGAGCATGAAAATAAGCCTCGTCATCCCGTGTTATAATGAAGAAGAATCGCTGCCCCAATTGATCTGTGAGATCGATGAGGTTGTGGCGGGTCACCAACTCGACGCCGAGGTTATCCTCATCGACGACGGGTCGACCGACCGCACCGCCGAGATGATCGCCGAGAAAGCAGCTGAGGGCGGCATCTATCGCGCCATTATTTTCCGCCGCAACCACGGACAAACCGCTGCCATGCAGGCAGGTATCGACCACGCCACGGGCGAGGTGATCGTGCCGCTCGACGCCGACTTACAAAACCCGCCCAGCGAGATCCCCAAGCTGCTCGCCAAACTCGACGAGGGTTTTGATGTGGTCAGCGGATGGCGCAAAGACCGCCAAGACAAAATGCTCACGCGTAAAATTCCCAGCCAGATAGCGAACTGGCTTGTCGGTAAAATCGGCGGCGTGCCGCTGCACGACTATGGCTGCTCGCTCAAGGCGTACCGGCGTGAGGTCATTGAAGATGTTCGCCTCTACGGCGAGATGCACCGTTTTATCCCGATCTACGCCAAATGGCAGGGCGCCAAAGTCACCGAAATCCCCGTACTGCATCGGGCACGCGAATTTGGCGAAACCAAGTACGGACTCAACCGTACGTTTAAAGTCATCCTCGACCTGTTCATCGTAAAATTCCTCGGCGATTTTGGTCAGAAACCGATCTATATGTTCGGTGGTTTCGGCATGATGATGTGCGCGCTGGGCGTGCTCGCCGGCGTCGAAACCTTGGTCGAAAAATTCTTCTTTGGCACCTATGTGCACGCTAACCCTGTGATCCTTCTGGCGATCTTCTTATTCCTCATCGGAATTCAATCGATCTTGATGGGTATCTTGGCCGACCTGCAAATGCGCACCTTTTACGAAAGCCAAGGCAAACGCACCTATCTGCTGCGTGCGGCGCTCGGGTTTAAAGACGACTAAATGAGAGTTGAAGAGCAGGCGCAAGTTGAAATAGACCGCCTCCTCGGCGCCGCTCAACGACGAAACGAACGAGCCCTTTGGCTTCTTTTAGGCCCTTTTTGCCTCATCGGCTCGGCGGCGATTTTCACCTTTCGCGAAAGCGCTGGAATCCCATTTCCCCTCTGGCTTGTCGCCGCACCCTCGGCGCTTGGGCTGCTTTACACCGGGCTCTTCTTCACCTGGAAAAGGCCGCTTGCGCGGCTCATGCCCTACCTCTTTGTAAGTCTTGAGATGGGCACGGTTCTGAGCATGTTGCTCGCCGACGCCAGCATGGACCTGGCCGTCGCTCAGGGCACCTCGGGGCATGTCATGCCTTTTGTCGTTATCGGCATCGCCGGGCTGCGCTTGCGCGAAGGGGTGGTGATCTACGCCGGCCTGCTCGCGGCCTTGTTAACCAGTTTGATGCATTCGCTTATCTGCGCCGAGGCCTCGAGTGCCTTTTGTATGCCTTTTTTGTACATGTGGCGGCCGATCTTGGCATTAGTCCTCGCCGCCGCTGTCGCTATCACCGTGCGCAGCAGCCTGCGAACTTTTGCTGTGGCTCAACGGGAGTTGCTCAAAAAGTTCGCTGTTCGGCACACCCTGGGTCAGTTGGTTAGCGAAGATGTAGCGCAAGAGATGATGAGCAGCGATGGATTGCACGGCGAACGGCGAATCGCCACCATCGCCTTCATGGATCTCCGTAACTTCACGCTCTATTCGTCCAGCCGAGACCCGGCGCAAGTCGTGCTCGTCCTCAACCGTTTGCTCGAAGCACTGATCGTCATCATCCACCAGCACGGCGGTGTGGTGAACAAGTTTTTGGGCGATGGGATGCTGGTCATGTTCGGTGTTCCCAGCCACCTAGATGAACATGCTGATGCGGCTTTAAGCGCTTCGCTGGACGCTGTTGCGCGCATCGCCGTGCTGGCAGAAGAGCTCAACGCGCCAAGTTTGCAACTCGGTGTTGGCATTCACAGCGCCGAGGTGATCGCCGGCACCATAGGCTCGTCGGATCGTATGGAATACACGGT
>JAPKCE010000365.1 GCA_028823075.1 Myxococcota bacterium | reverse complement strand
CCCGGCTCACTGTTTTGCAGGTCCAAGCGCTGGATACCATCCCCACAACGAGCGGCGTTGCAGTTGCTTAGGCAGGCATCTTCATCGACTGCGTTACCGTCGTCGCAATCTTCAAGGGCGCTGGTAATGCCATCGCCGCATAGTGGGCTCTGACAAGTGTTGCTGCAATCGTCGTTATCGATCCTGTTCCCATCGTCGCAGGCCTCAAAACCGAGCTCACCTTGAGCTAAATCACGGCGTTGCTCGCCATCGCCGCAACTGGCTTCTTGGCAATCGTTGAGACAGGCGTCGCTGCTGTCCTCGTTGGCATCATCGCAACCTTCAAAACCGCGCACCCCAGGGGCTAAGTCAGTGCGCCGGATACCATCGCCGCAGCGCGCATGGCTGCAATCGTTACGGCAGCCGTCATCGTCGATGCGGTTTGCGTCGTCGCAGTCTTCAAGGTTTGGGTTAACCTCGCCGTCACCGCAACTCGCCGGCGCACAGTTGCTGTTGCATTCATCGTCATCAAAACGGTTTCCATCGTCGCAGGCCTCGCCGGCTTCAACGATCCCGTTGCCGCAAAGCGCAGCGGGGCTGCCGGCGTCATGACGTGTCGCAGGGCCTGTGTCTCGTTGCGGTGCGACGCCTTCTGAGGAGGGGCCGCAGGCGGTAGCGAAAAGTAGCAGGATGGGAAGGCGGGCCATGGCCGGCTCCTAAACGTTGAAATCGGGCGTTACGATAACGCTCCTAGACACGGCCGACAAGCCAGCTTCCGGTACTACTTTCTTTGTTTTGTGAAATTTCTTTTGGCGTTCCAGTCGCCACAATTAATCCTCCGCCATCTCCGCCTTCCGGCCCCAAATCGATAACGTAATCGGCGGAGACGATGACATCGAGGTTATGCTCGATAACCAGCACCGTGTTGCCGCCCTCGACCAGGCGATGCAGGACGATGAGCAGTTTGCGGATATCGTCAAAATGCAGGCCCGTTGTCGGTTCATCGAGAATATACAAGGTTTTCCCGGTGTTTCGTTTGCTCAATTCTTTGGCAAGTTTGATACGCTGAGCCTCGCCTCCGCTAAGCGTTGTCGCGGCTTGTCCAAGGGCTACATAGCCCAAGCCAACGTCGAGTAGGGTGTCGAGCTTACGACAGATTTTGGCGAAGGGTGCCAGCAGTTTTCGCGCCTCAAGGATGCTCAAATCCAGCAGGTCCGCGATGGAGTTTCCGCGGTATAAAACGTCAAGCGTTTCACGGTTGTAACGTTTGCCGTTGCAGGTTTCACAGGTGACGAAAATATCGGGTAAAAAATGCATTTCGATGCGGATCATACCCCCGCCTCGACAGGTTTCGCAGCGTCCACCTTTGACGTTGAACGAAAACCGCCCTGGCTTATAGCCGCGTATTTTTGCTTCCGGAAGGGCCGCGAAGAGGTCGCGGATATCGCCAAAAAGACCGGTGTAGGTAGCCGGGTTGGAACGCGGCGTGCGACCGATGGGGGCCTGGGAGATTGGCACCAGCTTGTCGAGGTTCTCTAACCCGTCGACCGCGTCATAAGGAGCAGCAATTTTCTTGTCGCCTTCCAACCCAAGATGTTGGCGCAGGGCACGCTCAAGTGTTTGGCGAACCAGGGTGCTTTTACCCGAGCCGCTGACGCCCGTTACAGCGATAAAACAGCCGAGAGGAAAGGTAACGTCGATATTTTTTAAATTGTTTCCACGCGCCCCAGTCAACAGCAAACTGTGACCGTTGCCCGGGCGTTCTCGGCTGGGCTGGTCGATGGTCGCTCGTCCGCTGAGGAAGGCACCGGTTAGACTGGTCGGTGATTCACAAAGCTCCTCGGCGGTGCCAAAAGCCACCAAGTGACCGCCGTTGACACCGGCTCCTGGACCCAGATCGAGCACGGTATCGGCGGCGCGCATGGTCTCTTCGTCATGCTCGACAACGATCACAGTATTGCCCAGGTCGCGCAGGCGCTTGAGGCTTTCGAGCAGTCTTTCGTTGTCGCGTTGGTGCAGGCCGATGCTCGGCTCGTCGAGTACATACAGCACGCCGGTCAAGGCCGAGCCTATCTGAGTGGCGAGTCGGATGCGCTGGGCTTCGCCGCCGCTGAGCGTGCCGGCACTGCGCAGCAAGCTGAGGTAGTTGAGACCGACGCTGTCGAGAAATCGCAAACGGCTGCGTACTTCTTTTAAGATACGTCCGGCGATCTGCGCCTGGTGGCCGCTTAGTTTGAGCTCGTCAAAGGTTTGCAGGGCCTTGCGGATGCTCATGGCGTTGATCATCGGCAGGCTTAATCCACCGACAAAGACATGGCGCGCTTCCAGGCGAAGTCGCGAGCCGCCGCAAGCGTCGCAAGGGCTCCGGCGTTGGTAATTACGCATCTCGGCGCGAACGGTCTCGGAGGTGGTTTCGAGCAAGCGACGCTGACAATTGGGGATGACGCCTTCAAAACGCTTTTTAAATTGAACCAGCCGATTGCGGCGCTTCATCGTGTATTCGATTCGGTAACGCCCAGCCCCGTAGAGAATGCGCGTGCGAAACTTTTCGGGTAGGTCTTTCCAGGGTTGGCGCAATTCAACACCGTCATGAGCGGCCAGAGCTTCTAATGCTGTCTTGCCCCAGATTCCATGTTTGGCGCCCCAGCCGCTGGGCCGCAGGCAGTCTTGATAGATGGTTAGTTTCGGGTCGGAGACAATGAGGTCTTCGACAAATTGGCTCTCTTCACCGAGGCCGTCGCAACTGGGACAGGCACCCGCCGGGTTGTTAAAAGAAAACAAACGAGGTTCGAGTGCTGGGAAAGAGATACCATGTTCCGGACAGGCGCTATGCTCAGAGTATTGGCTGCCTTCCCCTTGCGTGTTCTCGACGCGAACCAACCCCTGACCCACTTTTAAGGCAAGTTCGATGGCTTCGCTTAGGCGGCTGCGCTGTTTCTCTTCTTCGCCGGGTCGTAAGACTAAGCGATCGATAACGACTTCGATGGTCGACTTAAAGTTTTTGTCCAAGGCTGGGAAATCGTCGATGCCGAGCACCTCGCCATTGAGACGCAGGCGTACAAAGCCTTCAGCGCGCAAGCTGTCGAGAAGGTCGCGATGCTCGCCTTTGCGGTCTTGCACGGCCGGCGCCAACACCAACAAGCGCTCGCCCGGCGGCTTAG
>JAPKCE010000364.1 GCA_028823075.1 Myxococcota bacterium | reverse complement strand
TCAAGAATCCTCGTTCTTGAGCCTCACCCCGCTGACCATAAGCATCCCCTTGCGCAATGCCCTGTCGTTGCAAAATATCCGCATTCACGTGCCCTCGACTTTCACCGTGGGCGTCAGCACCGACGAAGTGATCATGCAAAACGCCGCCGAGCGTTTGTTGCACCTCAACCCCTCACAGATCGAAGAGATGTCGCAGGAGATCATCTTTGGTCAGTTGCGTCTCACCGTCGCCTCGCTAACCATCGAGCAGATCAACCAAGACCGTGAAAAGTTCCTTGCCGAGATTCGCCGTAACGTTGAGCCCGAGCTCAATAAAATTGGTCTGAATCTAATCAACGTCAACATCACCGACATCAACGATGAATCGGACTATATTGAGTCGATCGGTAAGAAGGCGGCTTCGGAAGCGGTTAACCGCGCCATGGTCGATGTGGCCGAGCAGGACAAGATTGGTGCCATTGGTCGCTCCATCGCGGATCGCCAACGCGAAATCGAAGTGCGCCAAAACTTGGCACAATCCATTCAAGGGCAAAAAGAAGCGGAAGCCGGCGAGCGCATCTTCGTCGAGCAACAAGAATCGGCTGCCACTATCGGCGAAGCCAACGCCAACAAAACCAAAGACATTAAAGTCGCCGAAGCCAGCGCCGAGGCTGCCAAGGGCAAGAAGGCAGCCGAAGCCGACCGGCGCGTTTACGTGCAAGGTAAAGAAGCAGAAGCGATCACCGGTGAAAATGAAGCCAAGGCGAAAATCGCCGAGGTCAACGCCGAGTTGGCGACCCGTGAAGCCTCCGCTCGCCAGCGCGGTGAGGTCGCTCAGCGCTTAGCGCAAGTCGCCATTGAGCAAGCGCAGTACAAGTCGGAACTCGAACGCTTAACCGCTGGGGAAGTGGTCACCAAAGAGGTCGAAAAACGCATCGTCGAGATCACCGCTAGTGCCACCGCCGAACGCGTCCGACTGGAAGCCCAAGGCGAGGCCGATGCCACGCTGATGAAGTACGAAGCCGAAGCCAAAGGTGTGCAACAAGTGCTCGATGCAAAGGCCAAAGGTTACGAAGCCTTGGTCGCCAGTTGCGACGGTGATGCGCGCTCCGCTGCCACCTTGCTGATGATCGAAAAGATCGAAAACATAGTCGATTCGCAGGTCGAAGCCATCAAGAATCTCAAAATCGATAAAATCACGGTTTGGGATTCCGGTTCGGGTGCTGGTGGCAAAGGCTCAAGCACAGCAAACTTCATGTCGAGCATGATCAAAGCGCTGCCGCCACTCCAAGAAGTCGCCGCCATGGCCGGTGTTGAACTGCCAGATTACTTGGGTAAGATTAAGGACGAGCTGCCGCTCGACGAGCCGGTCGAGGTCGAAGAGGCTCAGTAAACTTATACGCTCTTGTCTCGAGGCAGCACCGTGTTGCTCAAACTATCGCTATGGGCCACTCTAGACGGCATGTTTGGAGCCCCTCATGTCCGTTCGTAAACTTGCCTATTTTAGCATATCCCTCGCTAGCCTGGTTCTCATCCTGTCCTGCGGCGAACAAGTCGTCGTGCGGGAGATCAAAGCAGCCTGTGGCAACGGACTCATCGAGAACGCTGAAAGCTGTGATGACGCCAACGAAATCAGTACGGACTCTTGCACAAACGGCTGTACGCTGGCGATTTGCGGCGACGGCACGACGCGCGCTGACCTAAGCCTCGGCGACGAGGGGTTTGAAGCCTGCGACGACGGCAACGAAGATGATGGCGATGGCTGCAGCACGCTATGCGCCATCACCCGCTGCGGCGACGGTTTGCTGCGTAACGATGCCTCGCAAGGAGATGCTGCCTTTGAAGTTTGCGACGATGGAAACAGCGTCGACAGTGACGCCTGCCGCAACGACTGTTCACTGGCTCAATGCGGTGATGGCGTGGTGCGCAGCGACCTAGTCGATGGAGAAGACGGGTTTGAGGCCTGCGACGACGGCAACGAAGATGACAATGACTCCTGCCTAACGACCTGCGTCGAAGCGCGCTGCGGTGACGGGATCACCGGCCCCGGCGAGGGCTGCGACGACGCCAACGACAACCCCATCGATGATTGCAACAATTGCCAGCCCTCAAGCTGCGGCGACGGCGTGGTGCAACCGGGCGAACGCTGCGATGACGGCAACGACGCGAACGATGATGACTGTTTGAACCGTTGCGCTGTAGCCGTTTGCGGCGACGGCGTGGTGTGGATGGACCATGAAATCTGCGACGATGGAAACAGTGATACCGCCGACGCCTGCACCCGCAACTGCCAACCGGCGCGCTGCGGCGATGGTATCCACCGTGGTGATTTAACCCCGGAAGATGAAGATTTTGAGGAATGTGACGACGGAAATGAAGAGGCTTTGGACGGTTGCTCGCAGGACTGTTTAATTGAGCGCTGCGGAAACGGCAGAATCGATGGCGACGAGGACTGCGATGACGGGAATGACCTCGACACGGATGCCTGCACTCGAGCTTGTGCCGTAGCTCGTTGTGGCGACGGTATTCGCTACCTCACCGAAGAAGGTTGTGATGACGGAAACCAAGAGGTCGGAGACGGATGCGACGCCTCGTGTCGACTCGAAGGCTGCGGCAACGGACGAATCGACGGCGAGGAAGATTGCGACGACGGAAACCTGCTCCCCGGCGATGGCTGCGACCGCGCCTGCCAAATCGAAAGCTGTGGAAATGGGCGGCTCGATATCGGTGAAGCTTGCGACGACGGAAACGCCGCAACCGGCGACGGGTGCGATGACCAGTGCCGCCCTGAAGTCTGTGGAAATTCACGTGTAGACGACGGCGAAGCCTGCGATGATGGAAACCGAAACCCGAACGATTCCTGCACCAACAGTTGTGAGTCAGCGACCTGCGGTGATGGTATCCAGCGAGCCGATTTAGATGCAGGCGAGGCCGGCTTTGAGGCCTGCGACGATGGAAACCGGGTCAACTCCGATGCCTGTCTAAACAGCTGCGCTCTTGCAAGCTGCGGTGATGATATCGTGCGCGCCGGAGAAGAAGCCTGCGACGACGGAAACCGAGACGCCGGCGATGGCTGCGACGGACTCTGCCGCCTGGAAAGCTGCGGCAACAACCGCCTCGATCAAGGCGAAGCTTGCGACGATGGAAATGCCGACACAGGTGACGGTTGCGATGCCCAGTGTC
>JAPKCE010000363.1 GCA_028823075.1 Myxococcota bacterium | reverse complement strand
CGGTACATCGCCTTTTTCACGTCGTTTAATCTGCTCCCATTGCTGCAACACCTCCTCGGCGCTGTCGGCACGAGCATCGCCAAAGATATGGGGGTGGCGGCGGACCATCTTATCGCTGATGGCGTCGATCACATCGCCCACATCAAAGCTTTTTTCTTCGGCGGCTAGCTGGCTTTGAAAGACGATTTGCAGAAGTAAATCGCCCAGCTCATCACATTGTTCAGCGCGATCGCCGCGCTCCATCGCGTCCAAACATTCGTAAGCTTCTTCGATGAGATAGGGCTGCAAACTCTCCATGGTCTGCTCTTGGTCCCAAGGGCAGCCGTTTGGGGCGCGCAAAGTGCTCATGATGGCCACGAGAGCATCGAACTTTTCACCACTTGGCATGGGCATTCTCCTCATGCCGATTCTTTGGTCGAGCGGCGCGTTTTGGTCAACATTGATCGCTAGCGTTTGTAACCTGGCGCCTCGCTAAAAACAGCGGTAATTGAATTGAGCAACGCCGAAAGGGTTGAATATGTTCTCCGACCTGCGCCGCCGAGGCGCCGAACCCACCCACGGTCTATTAGCCGTCTTGATCGCGTTTTTGGTGGTTGGCGGGACGCTCGCCATGCGCCCAGATTTAACCAGCGCCAAGGTGCATATTCCGCAAGTGGGTGAGCAGAGCCGTCGCCAAGTGAGCGCCTGGCGAAGCCTGCGCGTTCCGGACCGTGTAAAGACCGAAGAACTGCGGGAAAAAGCCCGGCGTCGTATCGAAGCCGTTTACGATCACCAACCCGACCTTGTGGTGCGTCAGACGCGGCTTTTACGCGAGGCGTATTCCGTCTTGGCCGTGGAGATGGCTGGCATCGAACGAGCGCGTAAGGCTCTGCAAGACCGTTTAGATGAAGGCGGCGGTGACGCCGAGCTTGCCGAGTTAGCCACGATCAATACGCGCCGAAAGCGGGCGCAGCTCGCGGCACTTCAAAGTTGGGGTATTAGCGATGCGCGCATCGACTTCGATGGCTTAGACCCTTTGGGCTATAACCGCCCGGTGGCCGACGCGCTGGCCGAAATGCTGCATGCTGTCTATCGTCGCCCGGTCGTGGCCGAGCGTAAATTGGTAAGTCAGCGGGCCAGCAACGGTGTGCTTCTGCGCTCCGGCTCCGGCGATGAAAAACGTCTGTCGGTCGAGGCCTTGGATGACCTTAAAGCGTTGCGTTTACATCTCGCCGAAGTGGTGGGTGCGCGCCTCGACCGCCTCGCTAACCGAGCGCGCATCGACAAAGTCCGCGGGCGTTCGCGTGCCGCTGTAGCCGAGTTGCTCGGTTTACTCATCGTCCCCACCGCTACTTTTAACGCCAGCGCCACGCGAATCGAGCGCGAAGCCGCCGCTCATTCGGTAAGCTTGGTTGTGGTTCCGGTGAGTCGCGGCGAGGTGCTCATTCGTGAAGGTGACACCATCACCGCGGCGCATGTCGCTTTGCTGCGCGCCCTCAACGAAAGTTCGGCAGTGTCGGCCTGGTTAACAGCCTTGGGCGCCGGGTTGCTCATTTTGCTCTTGGTCATCTGCGTGCATTGGTTCGCTAGCCGTCATATCCCTCGCTATCGCCCTGACGCCCGAGACCTAGCATTTTTAGTGTTCACTTTGGTGGGTATGATGGCGCTCTGCGCTATCGGTTCGTCGGTGATCGAGAGCGTTGCCGCGCGCTACCCGAATCTATCGCTCAGCGTGCTGCGGCCTTTGGTGCCTGTCAGTGCTGGCGCGCTGGTGGTGGGTTTTGTGCTGACCGGCGCTTCGACTCTGGTTTTTGTGGTCATTTCATCGCCGCTGCTGGCCTACGCACTTCACGGTGACATGGGAGCCGCAATACCTATCGCCATCGCCGGTTTTGTTGGCTCATCGCTTACCTCGAATGCTCACCGCCGGTCTGAATTTTTGCGTGCTGGCGTCGCCGCTGGATTAGCCGGTTGGCTCTGTAGCCTGGCCTATTCGCTGCTGGTTTCAGGTTCCATCAACCAAGAGATGGGCTATGAAGGCTTGGCCGCTATTATCGGCGGTTTAATCGCCGCCATGGTCATCCCTACCGCAACGCCGGGCATCGAATGGGCGATGAAATACATGACCAACCTACGCATGGCGGAGTTGGCGACTATGGAGCATCCGGTGCTGCGCGAATTGGCCATGCGAGCCCCCGGTTCCCACCACCATTCGATGATGGTCGCGGCGCTTGGCGAAGCCGGCGCCATAGCCACAGGCCGCAACGCTTTAATGGTCAAAGTGATGGCCTATTACCACGACATCGGTAAGATGAATTACCCGGAATATTTTGCCGAAAACCAGGGTAAAGAGAACCCTCACGACAAGGTTAAGCCATCGATTTCGGCGCTGATTATTCGCAAGCATGTGACCGAAGGCTACGAGATGGCCAAAAAGTACGGTTTTGAAGAAGAGATTCTCGCCGGAATCGCCACCCATCATGGCACCCGCGTGATCAGCTATTTTCACAAAAAAGCTCAAGAGCAAGCAACTGAAGGCGAGCGCGTCGAGGTGGCCGACTACACTTATGCCGGCCCTAAACCCCAGGACGCCGAATGTGCGATTCTGATGATCGCCGACTCGATCGAAGCGGCGGCGCGCAGTTTGCCCGACCCGAATCCAGACCGCCTGCTCGGTTTGGTGCAAAAGATCACCAACAAGATTTTCTCGGAAGGTCAGCTCGAAGAATGTGATCTGACCTTGCGCGATCTGCACAACCTTGCGCAGGCCTTCCACAAGGTGCTTTGCGGTATCTATCACCACCGGCCGCAATACCAAGAAAGTGCCGCAAAGGAGCGCCGTGAAACCAGCGTTAGTTCGACTCAGCATAAGCGAGAAAGCTCGAAAACTCCCAAGCCCGGCGGCAGCATCGATGACCCAGAGACTCCGCCGGACGACGAAGAGCATCTGCGCCGTTTGGGTACCGGCTGAGGGGCGAAGTGAGCCGATCGAAGTCAGTTTGAGCCTTTGCGACGACGCCGAGATCCAAGCAATTAATGCCA
This sequence comes from Myxococcota bacterium, assembly GCA_028823075.1. Taxonomy (GTDB): domain Bacteria; phylum Myxococcota; class UBA4151; order UBA4151; family UBA4151; genus CACGMS01. Next base: position 144 of record JAPKCE010000363.1, on the reverse strand, counting down.
AGTGGCGCGCAAAGGATGAGCCCACCGACGTTTTGAGTTTCCCCCAATTCGAGATGCCGCTGCCATCCTGGGCGCCGACCTTAGGCGATGTGCTGATCTCGCTTGAGACCGCGAACCGGCAAGCTCGTGAAGCGGGGCATAGTC
>JAPKCE010000362.1 GCA_028823075.1 Myxococcota bacterium | reverse complement strand
CTCGTTTTGCTCGTCTTCACCGTGCTTGTAGCCTTCATCAGCGTGCGTTTATGTCGCCGTCGAGACGCCTAAGATGAGCGAAGAAAACCAACCCGATTTAGGCAGTTGGAAACTTCCGGGGCGTGAGTTCTTCACACCGCTTAATGTGATCGTCATCATCGCCTGCTGCATCCCTATGTTTATCACGGGGGCCATGCTTCAGCGCGGTGCAAAGCCGCCTCGGGCGCTCAAACCGGTACCGAGTTTTAACCTCACCGATCAGCGCGGTGAGCAAGTGACCAACAACAGCCTTAAAGGTAAGGTTTGGGTTGGTAGTTTCTTGTTCACCCATTGTCCCGACGTCTGCCCGCGCAGCTTGCAGCGCCTTAAGGGGGTTAAAGGCTGGCTTGAAGAAAAGCGCCCCGAGTTTCTCAACGGTTTTCGCTTCGTAGGTATCTCGTTGGACGCCAAGGGCGACAGCGTCGAAACTGTGGAAAGCTTTTTGAAGGCGCAAGGGCATAAGTCCAAACAATGGGATTATCTTATGTCGCCAAAGAGCTTACATCCGCTCATGCGCGATGGATTCTTACTCGGTGTTCGCGAAGGCAACGCAGGCCTAGCAGCGGCACATACCGACCGCGTGGTGTTAGTAGGAAAATACGGGCAGATTCGCGGCTATTACGACCTATCAGCCAACGAAACCATCGCTCAGCTCAACGGTCATATCGATCTCCTCATGAAGGAACCTCCACAGCCATGAAGTGTGTCGGTCATCATATACTTTATGCTGATAACCGCTTTCACGCTGCTTTCCCTTCGCTGGTGCGTCTACCCAGCGGTGAGCTTTTGCTCGCCTTTCGGCGAGGGCGTGACCCTCGCGCTTTGGACGGTCAGTTGGGCGTCGACCTCGCCGGGTTTTCCACCCATTTGGACCCGCGCTCTCACCTCGCCTTGCTGGACCTAGATGCTCACGGCAAGCCGCTCACCAAGCCGAGAATAGCCGAGATTTGTCCCGAAGCTGCGGATCAAGATCCTAATCTCCATTTGCTCGACAACGGAGAGGTTCTCCTCGCCTCGTTTTCGTGGAACCCGATGCCTGCGGGTGATTTAACCCTGCCTGGCTTTGGTGCTCGTGGCCCAGAAGGGGTAGGGCGCTTGCATGCCTATTGGTTCTCGCTTTGGGGCTGTAATACTCGGCGTTCGAGCGACGGTGGCAAGACCTTTTCTGCTCCGACCTACCTTCCCGAGGGCGCAAAGACTTCGGTTTCGGGGCGCGGTGCCCATGGCGGCGCTGCCCGCGGGCGCCTGGCGCAACATGGTGAGCAGGTTTTTTGGGCCACTTATGGCGCTCCGGGTGAAAACGGCAGCGGTCAAAACCCGCAATTTTATGTCAGCAACGACAGTGGTGAAAGCTTCGCCTGGCGCGCCACGATCTGCGTCGCTGCCGATGCTGGCTATGCACTAGCCGAGCCCGCTTTGCACCGCGGCAAGGACGGTCGCCTGTGGTGCTTTCTTCGCAGCTTTCGGGCCGATGATGCCACCTTGTTGAGTTGGTCCGACGACGACGGGCAGAGTTGGAGCGAGCCCAAGGTTACCGAGATCATCGGTCACCCGGTAGACCCCGTGCCGCTAGCTGACGGCCGAGTGCTGCTCGTTTACGGCTATCGCCACCCGCCCTTCGGTGTTCGAGCTCGCCTTTGGGACGCCAAGGACCCGACTCTTGGCGGTGAGGAACTCGTGTTGCGAGACGATGGCCGAAACGCCGACTTAGGCTACCCCTGGGGTGTGCAACTCGACACAGGTGAGGTGCTCGTTGCCTATTATTTTCATAACGATCAGGGGCAGCGTTTCATCGCCGCCTCAACGATAGCGCTGTCGTAGCCCATAGCGATTAGCGGTAGGCTTAGGTCCTCAGGAAGCTGCGCACTAAAAGTCATCATCTGCCCGCTTCTCGGATCGCGCAGCGTCAACGACAAGGCGTGTAACGCCAAGCGATGCAAGCCATAACGCTCTCGAGCGGCCCGGTTAAGTTCGCCGCGCCCGTAGTTCACGTCGCCGATGATCGGATGGCTGAGGTGCTTTAAATGGCGACGAATCTGGTGCGTCCGACCGCTTAGTGGCTGTGCACAGACTAAGGAAGTCTCTCGCGGCAAGGTTTTGGCACTAGCTAGAACATCGATTTGAGTTTGCGCCGGGACGCGTTCTTTTCCGGGCTCTTTGGGGATGGGATGGTCGACAAATACCGAGTCTTTAACCACGCCGCGGACCAACGCTAAATAGCGTTTGGTCACTTGGCGTTCGGCAAACTGTTCGCTGAGATTGCGCGCCGCATCTGGGTTAAGCGCCAAGCAGATGATGCCACTAGTGGCGCGGTCGAGCCGGTGCACCGTATGGAGCCGTGAATAGCCGAGTTGACGCAGCGCATCGATGAGCGTCTCGCCATCCTTTGCCCAGCCTTTATGAACGAGCATACCTGACGGTTTCGAGACGACGAGTAGATTCTCGTCCCGATGAAGAATAAGCGGCGGTGGTTTGTTCATAGCATGCTTGCTAGGAGTGTTTGACGTGAAAAGGAAACCCTCATGCGCAGACTTACGACCGTTCTATGCCTCCTTACGACTTTGTCATGCACGCCCGCTGCTGTGGCGCCGAGCCTTGACGGCGGAACGCTCGTTGATACTGGCCTTCTTGTTGGCACCGATGCCGGACCCGTCGCCGATTCGGGCAGCACTCCGCGCAGTGATGCCGGTTCGAACGGGCCGGGTAGCATCGACGCCGGCTTTGTTATCGAGCCAGGGCCTCCCGGCTCCGTGCTCGCCGAATGTGAAAATATCTGCGGGCGTGAAGCCGAAATGCGCTCTTGCGGTGTCGAGTTTGTGGAGCAAATCACCCCGGACCGCTGCGCCATGTTTTGTAGCTCGTTGGTCGCCAGCATGGAGCCAGCGAACGCTCAGGCTTTTCTTGATTGTACCATCAACACCTGCCGCCGCGACCACGCTGTCGATTGTGCCGAAACTCTGTTCTTGGGCCCGACGCCCAGTCAGGACTGCATAGAAGCCGGGCATCAAATATCGAGTTGCCCCGATTCAGATAGCCATTTTTTCGAAGATGCCTGGCGCTGCGAAAGCTATCGGAGTCCTTCCGAGCAAAGCGACCTTGGCGGCACGGGTTTTGTTGAATGCTTGGCCAGCAGCACGGCCTGCGGTGAAATGGCA
>JAPKCE010000361.1 GCA_028823075.1 Myxococcota bacterium | reverse complement strand
GATCCGTTCTAAAGCACTTCACAGCGACCGCCGCGCCATTCTACAAGCGCTCCCGGAGATCTCGATGCTCGATGCGCCGACCGGTCAGGTCACGCTAGTCTTTACCGATGTGCAGGGCTCGACCGTGCTTTGGGATCATGCGCCGCAAGGGATGCGTGAGGCACTGGCGCTGCACGATGCGATCATGCGCGAAACGCTCGGCGCAGCTGAGGGCTACGAGGTCAAGACCGAGGGTGATGCCTTTATGGTCGCCTTTGCCTCAGCACCCGCCGCTGTGGGTTGGTGTTTGGAGGTTCAAGAAAGACTGATGGCGGCTGATTGGCCGGCTGAGATCCTGGGTCAGGACGAGGCGAGTGAAGTGTTTGCCGAGGACGGCACACCGCTGCTGCGTGGCCTGCGCGTGCGCATGGGCGCCCATGCCGGCACACCGATTTGCCAACCCGACCCGAACACCGGTCGCATGGATTACTTTGGCGGCATGGTGAATCGAGCGGCGCGCGTCGGCCGCGCCGGACATGGCGGGCAGATCCTGGTCAGCGGATCGACCTGGCAGAAGATTGACGGGCAGGCCGACGGCGCCACGGTGATCGACTTGGGCGAACACGCGCTTAAGGGGCTCGAGCGCCGCGAGCATCTGCGCCAGATTCTGCCGCCGCCCCTCGCTCGGCGCAGCTTCCCGCGCATCAAGACGCCGAACCTAAAAAAGACCAATCTGCCGGCGCGGCTGGACTCGTTTTTCGGGCGTGAGCCGGAGATCGAAGATCTTGAAAAGCGGGTGGCAGATGGTCAGCGGTTGATCACCTTGCTCGGCGCCGGCGGCACCGGTAAAACCCGCCTCTCACAACGCTTTGGCGGCAAGATGTTGGCGCGGTTTCCCGGCGGCGTCTGGTTTGCTGATTTGACCGAAGCGCGCAGCCTTTCGGGCATTATCTCCGCCATGGGCATGGCGCTCGATGTGCCGCTGACTCAAAAGGACCCGCAGGCGCAACTGGCCAACGCCATCATGGGACGTGGGCGGCTGCTTATCATCCTCGATAACTTCGAGCAGGTCGTCGAACACGGCGGCGAAACCGTGGGCCGTTGGCTACAACGGGCTCCCGAGGCAGTGTTCTTGGTCAGCTCACGGATTTTGCTGCGCATCGAGGGCGAAGAAGCGCTTTATCTCGATCCTCTGCCAGTCGCTGAAGCAGTGAACCTCTTTTACGATCGCGGGCGCACCGTGCAGCCGAGCTTTGCGCGCCGCGACGATAACGAGCCGATTGTCACCGAGATCTGCGAGCGGCTCGATTGCATGTCGCTGGCGATCGAGCTTGCGGCAGCACGCGTGCGGATGCTGTCGCCGGAGCAGATTCGCCAGAGGCTATCGCAGCGCTTCAAGCTCTTGAGCGGGCAGCGACGAGACCTGAGCGATCGGCAAGCGACCCTGCGCGGCGCCATCGATTGGTCCTGGGACTTGCTCAAGCCCTGTGAGCAATCGGCGCTGGCGCAACTGGCGATCTTTCGCGGCGGTTGCACGCTCGAAGCAACCGAAGCGGTGATCGATTTGAACGCCTTCGAGGGCGAGCCCTGGGTGATGGACACCGTCGCAGCGCTGGTCGACCACAGCTTGCTGCGCCGCACCGAGCCGATTGAAGGGCATATTCGTTACCGCATGCTGGAGTCGGTGCGTGAGTACGCGGCGCAGAAATTAGGCGACGATGCGCCGGCCGCGACACTTCGACACGCTCGATACTTCGCGACCTTTGGCAGCGAGGAACTCCTCACCTCGCTCGATCAGCATGGTGGCGTGGAGCGGCGTCAAATGCTCGCGCTTGAAATGGAAAACCTTATTGTCGGTGTAGACGGTGCTATCGCAGCCAACGAATTGGATATGGCTGCATACTGCGCACTAGCTACAACCCCTGCCTATCAGTTGCAGGGTCCCTTCCGCGATGGGATCGCCTTGCTCAATCTTGTCTCGGTTGAGCGTTTAAACAGTCGCTTGTCGGGGCGGGTGTTGTTTCGCTGCGGCATTTTATACTGGCTCCTTGGCCGGCCGACTGATGGGGTAGATGAATGCCAGAAAGCGCTGACCATTTATCGCAAATCGGGTAACCGACGGGGTGAAGGGGAGGTCTTATGTGTCCTCGGAGGGCAGCACCAAGCTCTGGGTCAGATGCCCCAAGCAAACACCTATTTTGAAGCTGCGCTCGCGGCCGCCCGTGAGGTAAGCGATCGAAAAAACGAGGGTATGGCGCTCGCTAACCTTGGCACCCTAAACCAGATCAAAGGAAAGCCGGTTGAGGCGTCAACGTATTACGAGCAAGCACTCGCCATTCACCGCGAGGTAGGCAACCGACGAAACGAAGGACTAACCCTCGGAAATCTTGGCACCTTGGAACAGCTTCAGCGCAGGCATGAGCGAGCTCGATGGTATTTCGAGCAAGCGCTGGTCATCACCCGCGAGGTCGGCAATCGCCGCTTCGAAGCGTCAGTTCTCGGAAATCTCGGTTCGCTTATGTACCAAACGGGTGACCTCGCCGCAGCGGAGCAAAAACTCGTGCAAGCGATCGAGATCAGCGATCAAGTCCATCCGGTCGCTGCAGCTGCCTTTCGTGGTATAATCGCTCAAATCTTTGTTGATAAGGGCGAGTTAAAACGAGCTCGAGCGACTCTGGGTACAGCGATATCCCAACTCGCTGGTGTCGATCGCGGTGAACACGCTAAACTGCTCTGCAAGCGCGCTCAGATCGAACAACTTACTGGCGATACCGCCGCGGCCTCCACCGCCCTCGCCGAAGCCCAGACCATCGCTGCGGACCTTAAGGTAGGCGCCGAATCAGACCTGGGCCAAGAGCTAGCCAAGGCCCGCACCGTACTCGCCGACTAGCCGCCGAAACACTGCGACGCCCAACCCCTTCGCCACCTCGACACCCTCGGCATCATTTTGAGCATGTCCTGCGGCGAATGGCTACCGAACCTTCCGCAGTCGGCGCTCGTCGAGCCGAGTTAGATCGAATGGCAACAACCCGAAGACCTTCAGGGCGATGCGATTGCGGCTGTGCGGTCCGCTCACGGTCAGGCGAGCATTACTCGTTTGTAGAGGGCTCATCCGGCTGGTCAGTGACGATTTGTTGCCAGCCTGGGGACCACAGTTCGGCGTCTTTGAGTTCTGAGCGCTCGAACTCGATAAAGCGCCCTGTCAAAACGGCTTCA
>JAPKCE010000019.1 GCA_028823075.1 Myxococcota bacterium | reverse complement strand
TGTTTAGCTTGGCGCTTGGCTTGCGGGAGTGCTCCTTTTGTCGAATTTAGTAGTGAGCAAGCCGAGCTTTTAAGAGCTCAAGTTTACGCCCAGCCACCGCAGTTCAGACCCCTCATGAGCTTGCCCAGAGCCCTGGAGTTGTGGATACGCAAACTGCTTCAAAAGGATGTCTCGGAACGTTTCCAATTTGCAGCGGAGGCTCTGCGCTCACTGCCTTCTGTTAGCGCCGCTTGCGATCAACCAGCGATGCCCCGGCTTGGGGCAAAGAGCGATGATGGCCCCACCAAAGAGTCGGCGACTGTGCGCAGCCCGTCCGTTGACGGTCTCACTTCGGCCCCGCCGCGACGCCCCCTCAAAACAAAACTTCATCCCGTGGGCAAACGGCACCGTGCTTTGCCTGCCGATTGGCGTCGCGACTCGTTGAACGACGCGCCAAACCCAGGTGTGGGTGTGGGCTTAATCGGCCTACGAGAGGTGCTCATGGTCGGGCATGAGACGCTGCGTGACTTACTCTGGGCGAGTCTTGGAGAGATGCTGGTTACAGGCACCCCTCGACTGCTCTGTGTCAGTGGTCAGGCAGGCATTGGTAAGACCCGGCTGATGCATTGGCTAGCGCGCAGCGCCCATCGGCGAGGTTTGGCCCATTATGCGATCGCTGACTGCCGCGGTCAGATGGAGGATGGTGCCAGTTTGGCCGAGGCCTTGGCCGGGCGTCTTGGTATCGCCGCTGGCATGCAACCACAGGCAGCCTTGCTCGCTGTCGCCACTTATTTGTCGCGTTACCGTTTGGACGGGGTTGAGCAGCGCCAAGCCTTGCTGGCAGCTTTCGATAGCCTAGTACCGTTTCAAGGCAGCGGCGCCTTGGTCGATGGCGAAGGCAGAATGCGGAGCCTGATCGCCTTAGTCCAGCAGTTGAGCCGAGTCCATCCGATGGTTTTGGTGCTCGATGATGCAGCGACCGACGCTTATGCCTTGGAGTTTGCCGGACGCTTACTTGAACTGGGTGACTGTCCCTGTTTGATCCTGCTCGCTCACCGTCCGCTCGCCGAAAGCGGAGAACAGCGGTTCCACGCTATGCTGAGTAGGCTGCGTGAGCAGTCTGGTGCGTCAGAACATGTTCTAGAGCCACTACGCGCCAGCGACTTTGCTCGTTATTTGGACAGACTCATCGGGCTAGGTAGCGAGTCTCGTGATCGCGTCATCGAAGCTGCAAGCGGGGTGCCCGAAACTGCCCGTCAGATCCTAATGCATGCGGTCGAGCAGGAGTCGTTAGTTTCCGGTGACTCTGGGCTTGAACTCGATTCCGTCGTCGGTGGGCCAGAGGTCCTAGCGCCTTCGCTTGCTCAGGCCATTAGTCAGCGCACCGAAGCTGCCTTTTCAACGCTTAGCTTGAGCGACCGACGCCAGCTTCAGTTAGGCACCCTGCTCGGTGAGCCGGTCGCCTTTAATCTGCATCAAGCCCTCTGTGTCGGGCGCGGCCTGAGCTATAATAAGGCCTTAATTCCAGATCTGGCCCGGCGGGGCATCGTCGGCTTGAGTCGAACCGGGTGGGGCTTCGTCGACCCAGCTCAAACCGCTGTTCTTTTCGGTGATAACGAATCGGATTTACTGCCCGATGACATGCTCAAAGCAGCGGATATAATCGATGATTCTGACCAGTCTGGGAGTCTTGTGAGTCGTTGGTTGGCGGCGCGCAATCGCGCTGCTGCGGGTGACCCGAGAGGCGCATCTCAACTTAGCGAGTTAGTGCGCAGCAGCCTCGATGAAGGCCGCTTCGACGCCGCTTGGCGAATTGCCCGAGACTATTTTATCCATGTGCCAAACACGGCGCCGCCGACCCGGGAAAATCCTCATTATCGCATGCGCCTCGACGCCAATCTTAGCCTCTATCATCAACACCGAAGCGCTGCAGCGCTGCAAGATATCGACGCCTTCATAGCCGATAACCCCGACCTGCCCTTGTACATCCGCCAGCGCGCCTTGGTGCGTCGCGGCATGATGTTGCGGCCGAGTAAGCGCTGGGAACTCTACCAAAGTATTTTGGATGAGAACCCCGAACCTAAAGTCGAGATTCTAATTCGTCCTTCTATGGCTCAGCGTGCCGAGAGCAAAGGTGATGTCGAAGCTTCGGCGCAGCATCTTGAGCGCGCCCTTGTCTGTGCTCGGGCCATCGACGGTGAGCACAGTCAGGATCGGCAGTTACCGCTGCTCGGTAAGCGCGTTGCCCTGGCCATTGCCCGCGGGCATCTCGAGCGCGCCGAGCTGGTCCTTAAAGCCTGCGGAGCTCCTGCTGAACATGTAGACCTGCAGATAGCGTGGCGACTAGAGCGTCGTTGGATTGAGTTGCTGTGGTCGCAAGGCGAGGAAGAGTTGGCGTGGGATCGCTTGCGTGCTCAAGCCGACAACGAGCGCCGCCGGGTAGGGCACGCTCATCCGAACACCTTGGAGCTTTTCTTGCTCATGGGCGCTTTACGAGGCGATCGATCGACCATTAACCGCATCGCCAACGAGGGCTTGGCCTTAGGTATTAAGGCATTTAGCGAAATTTTCGAAGCTGCGCAGGCCATCGCCGCGCTGCCTTCCAAGCGTGCTGCGAGCCTGCGCCGTATCGCCCATGTTCTCAACGCTATTCCCGGGCGTTTTCGCCTGGCTCAGATCACTTTTTTGGTCGGCCAATCCTTGGCTGCTTGCGGTGAAAAGGAGCTGGCAATCACCTCCCTTGAACACGCTAAAGCGCGCCTGGCAATCTACGCTAACGAGGCCTGGCTCGAGCGTTGTGACGAGCAGCTTCGGAAGCTGTCTTCTCCCTAATTCCGCCGTCGTCTGCGCAGCGCTAAGCCGGCAAACAAGAGTAGCTCTAAACCTGGAATAAGCCCGGCGTTACAAGCGCACCCGCTTCCGGGCTCGGGTTTGACGCCGGGTCCAGCATCATTCGAGGCCAGCGTTTCGTCGATCTCATTGTTGCAATTATTGTCGATGTTGTCGCCGGGGATTTCATCCAAACCCGGAGCGATTTGCCAACTGCGATCGTCGCAGTCTCCAGCGCAGGTGCTCACACCGTCGCCATCAAAATCGCTGAGGTTAAGCTGGTCATCATCATCGTCGCAATCTCCATTGCAACTACTAAACCCGTCGTTATCGTTATCCATCCCGTTCAGGCTGGCGTCGCTATCGTCGCAGTCTCCGTCGCAACTGCTCGCACCATCACTATCGGCATCGGCGGGAGTTAGAGCGTCGTCACCATCATCACAATCGTTTTGGCAGGTCGAGAAGCCATCGCGGTCACGGTCGGCCGGGCTGCGCGTTGCGTCGTTGTCGTCGCAGTCCCCGTCACAGATAGAATAGCCATCATTGTCGTTGTCCTGCCCAGCCGGTGTGTCTTCGCAAGCACCCGTATAGGCCACCCAGCCAAACATCTCGTGGCAAAAGACGGCACCCAGCGGGTGGGGGCGAGTTGGGTCGCCGACCTCGTCACCATCCGGGTCCGCATACAGCGAAAATGGTGTGTCGCAAGGTCGCGTCCAGGAGGCGTTATCAATCCATAAATGGCTGGGCTCATTGGCGTCATTAGAAGCGTGCGAGTAGATGAGCAGTTCGGCGCTGTCATGCCCAGCCATAACCTCACTGAGGTCCGAGGGACGGTAGTTTTGCCAGCCGCTTTGTTTCTCAAAGCTCTCGGTAAAGAGAACTCGGTCACGCTCGCCGAGAAGGGCGATGGTGATTAACTGTGTCGAGGGACGCTCTGGTGCGTCGTATGCCCAATCGAATTCAAGGATGAAAGGGAAGTTGACGGGTATTTGGCGACGCATGCCCCAGCGACAGGTGATGTTGCCGGTGTAGGTGTAGGAGCCTTCGACCAGCAGAGCGGGTGCGTCGTTACCGATGGCTTCATCTAAGCGCATGCTCATGGCGTGATTACAGCCGGGGACCGGGTTCGTGAAGCGCCACGGGTCGGGACCGTCGCTTAAATCGTCGCGCTCCATCGGCACCACGATGGTTGAGCTCAGTGTTGATTTGACCAGTTCAAAGTTATCGAACAGCGCGTTTTGAGCGTAGTTATTGACCCAAGAGTCGCGCAGCGCCAAACGGACGTAAATGTTGCGCGAGGCCGGCGGCGCATGCTCGTGGATGATAAAGCTTAGGTCGGTAGCGATAAAGTGTTGCCACTGCGTATCGATCAGTCCGCCGCGGATCAGATCACGTTTGTACAGGCTGTCTCCACTGTCGGCATCGAGGATCTCAAGGTAAGCGGTGCTTTGACGCGCAGCCACCGCAAAGGCGCGCCAGTCAAAGCTGACATAAAATGAGGAAACCCCATCGAAGCGCTTTTGAATGCCGGCCGAAGTGCTCCCCGCCGAGCGGTTGGTCTCAGTGATCAGCACGCTAGGTCCGTCCAAAGACAGTTCGCCGTTGGTTGTCAGGATATTAAAGCCATTGTCAGGGTTCCAAATTTCCCAACCATTAAGGTTCGTGAAGTCATCGGAAAAATCCGCAAGTGCCGGCCCGGAAACTAAAGCGATAAGAAGCGTTAAAGCGCGCATTAGTGCTGTCCTCATGGTTATGCTCCCTACTAATTGGCAAGGCTCGGAGACGAGTTCAAGGCCAAGCTCATTATTCTCGGACCCTCCATTCGCTTAACGCCCGACGAGCATCGAAACCGCGAGAAAATAGCGGTCGTGGAATTAAGGACTAGCGGGACGAGAGAACTGGTGCGGATTAACGAGCCTGTGCCAAAACACGGTAAAACCGCGCGCACACTCAAACCAACCAAACGTTCGCACGGCGATATATAAGCGGTAATAAATTCAGCACGTCCACGGCACGCTTTAGCGCCGCGGCCAGCGGCTTACTTAGCTTTGGGTGCGCCGAATAGCTCTTCGTAGCTCTTAGTCGTACCGACGCGGCGGACGGTCGCTTTGCGGCGGGTGCCCATGGTTGCCTTCTTAGCGGCACGAATCTTACGGGTCTGCTGGGTGTTGCTGGCCATGATGGGCTCCTCATTCGGGTGGCGCATATACGGCTGTGGTTAGCTGTGGGCAAGGGGATTGTTAGCCCCGTCGAGCTTCGCTTCTCGTTAAGGCACAAGGCCCGCCCGTAAAAGTAAGGCGGAAAAGGCACTTATCAGCAGCAACAGGCCAACAAATGTAAGCGTGGCCTGCAAGCGACGACGCTCGGGCACGGCTGCCCAGTCGTCACAGCAGAGATAAAATAGCCGAGCGCTATTCGCGTAACCCAAAACCAGGGCGACAAAGGCTGCACCACTTGAAAAGGGGGCCAGTAGCCGGGCTAAAGCTGTGGCGACCAAGATGGGTACTAAGGCATGCGTCACAAAGGTTCGCCAGCGGTAGCGGTTCGCCGAGGCGCCGATGTCGAAGAGCAAACTCAAGGGCGGAAAGCTTAACGCTAGAAGCGTGGGCAGCATAGCCACCGCCAGTAAATCAGCGAAAACCATCGCCAAAACACCTGCCGGGCTCAGGCTCAATATAGCGGTGATAAAAGTCGCTGCCGCGGGCAGCAGGTAGAGGCTCATCGTGGCGGCGTCGGCGTGGCGCTTGTTCTGCTGAAGCATCAGCGAATCGAGGGTGGCTCCAGGCTCAAAGCATAGTCCTACACAGCGCTTTAGAGCCCCTTTCCAACCTTCGGGGGTCGCAAGTTGGGCGGCGATCAAGCGCATCGATTTTTCGGCACCGAGTTTCATAACATCTCCTTGTCCCATTTTTTGGCGCCCGTCGACGACTCCTCATTGACAGCGACGTTGGTAAATTCGACTAAGCCGCGGCAACCGCAACAACCCTAAAGGGAACAGCATTATGGCACGCAAGAAAATCGCTCTTATCGGCGCCGGACAGATCGGCGGCACTTTGGCTCTGCTGGCAGCGCAAAAGCAGCTTGGGGATATCGTTCTTTTCGATATTTTTGCAGGCACTGCTAAGGGCAAATCACTGGATTTGGAGCAGGCTGGCTCGGTAGTCGGCTACGATGTTGAACTCTGCGGAACCGACGACTACGCTGGCATAGCGGGTGCCGATGTTTGTATTATTACTGCTGGTTTCCCGCGCAAGCCGGGCATGAGCCGGGACGATTTGGTCGGCAAGAACCTCGAGGTCATCTCCCAGGTCGCTGCAGGCATTAAAGCCTATGCGCCCGATGCCTTTGTTATCTGCATCACCAATCCTCTCGATGTTATGGTAACGGCGCTGCAAAAGAAAAGCGGGCTGCCATCGAACCGCGTTGTTGGCATGGCCGGCGTCCTCGACAGTGCCCGTTTCATGCTGTTCCTAGCCCGTGAACTCGATTGCTCGGTCGAGGATATTACCGCTCTGGTTCTCGGAGGTCATGGCGATACCATGGTTCCTCTGCTGCGTTACACCAGCGTCGGTGGTATTCCGGTCGGTAAACTGATCAGCGAAGAACGCCTCGAAGAGATCGTTCAGCGCACCCGCAAAGGCGGTGGCGAGATCGTCGGCCTCCTCGGAAACGGTTCCGCCTTCTACGCACCGGCCGCTTCGGCCATCGCCATGGCTGAAAGTTATCTGCTCGATAAGAAGCGAGTCCTTCCCGCCTGTGCCCTGCTCGATGGGCAGTACGGGGTGGACGGTTACTATATCGGTGTGCCGGTTAAAATTGGCGCTGGCGGAATTGAAACCATCTACGAACTTGAACTCACCGACTCTGAGCAAAAGATGTTTGCACATAGCTTAGCAGCTGTTCGCTCCGTCGTTGACAGCGTCGACATCTAGAAAGGAACCAACGTGGCCTGGCTTGTACGAACGTTTTCTAACCCTATTGGTCAAAAGGTGCTGGTCGCCTTAACCGGCTTGGGTTTAGTTGGTTTTTTGGTCTCTCACCTGCTGGGGAACCTGAACATCTTTCGCGGTGAAGGGGCGATCAACGATTACGCCCACACGCTACACGGGTTGCCTGGCTTTGCGCTCATCGAGATCGGGCTTCTGCTCTGTTTCTTGGTGCATATTGCCCTCGTCTTCAATCTGACTCGTATCAATCGCGCCGCTCGCGGTAAGCAGTATACGGTTAGGGCGAGTAAGCAGACGGGCAGCATGGGCAGGGCGATGGTCAGCACTTACATGGGTGTCAGCGGCATCATTTTGCTCGTCTTCGTCGTCGTTCATATCGGCGATTTCCGCCTCATGCGCGGTGGCTACGACAGCCTCTATACCTACACCCACGAAGTGCTTGGATCGGGCTGGAAAGCCGCCTTGTACATGGCGGGGTCTGCCGTGGTCGGTTGGCACCTATGGCATGGCTTCCAAAGTTCGTTCCGCTCCCTCGGCCTTGGTCATGCCAAGTATTCACCCCTGATCGAACGTTTCGGCGCCTTTCTCAGTATCGCCTTGACCCTCGGCTTTATCTCCATCCCCGCATGGATCTTCTTCATTAAGGGAGGCCAATAAATGAGCTTAGATTCAAAATGTCCTGACGGCCCCCTCGAAGACCGCTGGAAACAACATAAAGCCAAAACTTTAAAGCTTGTTGGCCCCATCAACCGGCGCAAGTTTAACATCATCGTGGTGGGCTCCGGGCTCGCTGGCGCGTCGGCCGCGGCGACCTTGGCTGAGCAGGGCTATCAAGTCACCTGCATCAGTTTCCATGACAGCCCTCGGCGTGCGCATAGCATCGCTGCTCAGGGTGGTATCAACGCGGCAAAGAACTATCAAAATGACAACGATAGCGCTTTTCGCCTGTTCCACGACACCATCAAGGGCGGCGATTTCCGCGCTCGTGAATCGAATGTCTACCGCTTGGCCGAGGTCAGTGAAAACATCATCGACCAAGCCGTCTCTCAGGGGGTTCCCTTTGCTCGTGAGTATGGCGGAACCCTGAGCAACCGCACCTTTGGCGGCGTGCTTGTTTCGCGCACCTTTTACGCCGCGGGGCAGACCGGTCAGCAACTCCTTCTCGGCGCTTATTCAAGCCTGATGCGTCAAATCGATTTAGGTCGCGTGACCATGCTCACTTTCAAGGACATGCTCGATGTGGTTGTCGTCGACGGGCACGCTCGAGGTGTTGTCTTACGAGACCTTAAAACTGGCGAGTTATCCGTAGAAATGGGTTCGTCAGTAGTGCTTTGCAGCGGCGGTTACTCCAACGTCTTCTACCTTTCGACCAACGCCATGAAGTCGAACGTTTCGGCGACCTGGCGCGCTCATAAGCGCGGCGCTCTGATGGCAAACCCGTGCTACACGCAAATTCACCCCACCTGCATTCCGCAGTCGGGCGATCATCAAAGCAAACTCACATTAATGTCCGAGAGTCTGCGTAACAGTGGGCGAGTTTGGGTGCCTAGTGCAGAGAAAGACGCTCGCAAAGCAGCGCAAATTCCCGATGCTGAACGAGATTACTACCTTGAGCGTAAGTACCCGACTTTCGGCAATATGGTGCCCCGAGACGTCGCTAGCCGTAACGCCAAATATGCCTGTGACGAAGGCAAGGGCGTGGGCCCGAACGGGCGTTCTGTCTACTTAGACTTCCGCGACGCCATCGCTCGTGAGGGCGAGGATTCGATCCGAACGAAGTACGGTAACCTGTTTCAAATGTACGAGAAGATTACCGGCGAGAATCCCTATCAGACTCCCATGCAGATTTACCCTGCGCCGCATTACACCATGGGCGGCCTATGGGTGGACTACAACCTAGAGTCGAATCTGCCGGGTCTCTTCGTTTGCGGTGAAGCCAACTTCTCGGATCATGGCTCCAACCGCCTCGGCGCCTCGGCGCTCATGCAGGGTTTGGCAGACGGCTATTTTGTGCTGCCCTATACGCTGGCCGATTACATTGCCCGCGAGAACCCGGAAACACCGGACAGCGAATGCGCCGCGGCAGCCGAAGCGACCACCGCCGTGAAGGAGCGCCTCGACCGTTTGGTCGGAGTACAAGGCAAACGCAGCGTGGATTCTTTTCACCGTGAACTCGGAATGGAACTGCTCGACAAATGCGGCATGAGCCGCACTCGTGAGGGCCTCGAATCCGCTCGTGCTAAGATTAGAACTCTGCGTGACGAGTTCTGGTCGGACGTGCGTGTGCCCACCGGCGGCGGCGCCATGAACCCGGAAATCGAGAAGGCTGCGCGTGTCGCCGACTTCCTTGAGTTCGGTGAACTGTTGGTCGTTGATGCGCATAACCGTGAAGAGAGTTGCGGCGGGCATTTCCGTGAAGAACATCAGACGGAAGAGGGCGAGGCCAAACGCGACGACGCCAACTTCACCCATGCCTCAGCGTGGGAGTTCACCGGCGTGGACGAGCAGCCCGTCGAACATAAAGAGGCCCTTGAATTCGAATTCGTGCAGCCCAGTCAGAGGAGCTACAAATGAGCGGCAACCTGGAGATCACCCTTAAAGTCTGGCGGCAAGAAGCCGCCGATTCGGCCGGATCGTTTCAGACATATCAGGTCAGCGATGTGAGTCCTGATAGCTCCTTTTTGGAGATGCTTGACCAACTCAACGAGACGCTGATCACCGAAGGTAAAATACCTATCACCTTCGAGCATGACTGCCGCGAAGGTATCTGCGGTTCTTGCGGCTTTATGATCAACGGTCAGGCGCATGGTCCGGAGCGCGGCACCACAGTATGTCAGCTGCATATGCGCAGCTTTAAGAGCGGCGTCACTTTGGTTTTGGAGCCTTGGCGCGCCAAGGCCTTCCCGGTTTTACAAGACTTGCTCGTCGATCGCGCACCCATGGATCGCATCCAGGCGGCAGGTGGCTATTGTTCGACCAATGTTGGCAACGCGCCGGAAGCCAACGCCAACTTGATGGGCCGTAAAGATGCCAGCGAGGCTTTCCTGGGCGCCGCTTGTATCGGTTGTGGTGCTTGTGTCGCTAGCTGCAAGAACGCTTCGGCGAGCTTGTTCACGGCAGCGAAGATCGGCCAGTTAGCGTTGACCCCGCAAGGTCAGCCAGAGCGTGCCAAACGTGCTGCTCGCATGGTCGAGACCATGGAACTGGAAGGCTTTGGCGCCTGCTCGAACACCTACGAATGCGAAGCCGCTTGCCCGAAGGAGATTCCGGTTCGCTTCATCCAAAGCATGAACCGCGAATACCTCAGCGCAAAGCTCCTTGACGACGAATACTAATGTTACCGGCCGCCGCGTTACAGCGAATCCGTTCCGAGATTTTGGCGAAAAAGCCGAGCTTTGGTCTGGAGCGTAGCGATGGCGTCGAACTCTCGGCGTGCTTTATCGATCGTTTCGATTGCCCCTTAGGCCCGGTGTGGCTGGCGAGCCTGCCTAAGCTTGGCGAGAGCGAGGTCGTACTGCAGGTTGATGAGCGGCTAAAAGGGCATCTTCGCGTCGGTCAGCGGATGCTTGACTTCAGCACCTCGGTGGTCGCACCGCAGGCCTCACTCGAACGTTCCGATTGTGAGCATGAGCGCGTCATCCTCATTGCCGAGCCTACTGATTATGCTGAGGTTCAGCGTCGCCGATGGCATCGAGCTTGCGCCGAGGAGGCTATTTTCGGAGCGGCATCGTTGTATTTCGAGGGCAGTCGCGTGATCGCCGGCGAAGACTACGAGCTGCGTCGGGGTATGCAGCAAACTTCGGTTAACGTGCTCGATATCAGCGGTGGCGGTATCAGCTTTGAAGCTCCCGACTCCCTCGGGCACGAGCTGCAGATCGGCGAGCTCATCCGCATTCGCATCGACCTGCAGGGAGGGCAGGAGCCTTTCGGCTTTTCTGCTCAGGTGCGTAATCGCCGGCGCTGCGCTGGAGGCTTGCGTTACGGTGTTGCCTTTTACGGTGACGACCACCTTTTCGGGGAGATATCGGCGCGAGCCTTGCACTTAGTGTTTCTAACACAAAGCGCCTCCTGACACGGCAAAGTTTGCGCTTTCTCACGTCGTCGGTTGACAGCGAATCGAGCATCCCTACATGTACCTCCCCGCAAAGGCGTCGCGTACGCCGTGGAGAGTTCATGAAAATCCATGAGTATCAAGGCAAGGCTGTACTTGCAGAGTTCGGAGTCCCGGTTCCTAAAGGGCGGGTTATCGATCAGGCGGCAGATGCCGCCGATGTGTTCGCTGAACTTGGCGGTGGCCTTTGTGTGGTAAAGGCTCAGATCCATGCGGGTGGGCGCGGTAAGGGTGGCGGAGTTAAGTTAGCTCGTACAGCCGCCGAGGCCGTTGAATACGCAAACGATATCCTTGGCATGCAACTCGTCACCCATCAAACGGGCCCCGAGGGCACCAAGGTGATGAAGGTACTCGTCGAAGAGGGCACGGATATCGCTCGTGAACTCTATGTGGCGATGGTGCCAGACCGGGAGACTCAACGAGTCTGCCTGATGGCTTCGACCGAGGGCGGCATGGACATCGAAAAGGTTGCCGCCGAAACCCCTGAGAAGATCCTCAAGGAATGGGTCGATCCCGCGGTCGGGCTGTGCGCTTACCAATGCCGTAAGGTCGCCTTCGCCCTTGGCATCGAAGGCAAGGCAGTTCGCGCCATGACCAAAGTGCTCATCGGCTTGTACGATGCCTTTATGGCGAAGGACGGGTCGCTCGCAGAGATTAATCCTTTGGTGGTGACAGGCGACGGTGAGATCATCGCCCTGGACGCCAAATTCAATTTTGATTCCAACGCTCTGTATCGCCAGAAAGGCATCGTCGCGATGCGTGACTTTGGCGAAGAGGACGAGCGTGAGATCGAAGCCAGTAAGCATGACCTGGCCTATATCGCCCTCGACGGAAACATCGGATGCCTTGTCAACGGCGCAGGTCTGGCAATGGCGACCATGGACACCATTAAGCTCTTCGGTGGTGAGCCTGCAAACTTCCTTGATGTTGGGGGCGGAGCCACAACGGCAAAGGTCACGGCAGCATTTAAACTGATCCTCGCCGACGACGCGGTGCGCTGCGTAATGGTCAACATCTTCGGTGGTATCATGAAATGTGATGTCATCGCCGAGGGCGTTGTTGCCGCGGCGAAAGAGGTTGGACTAAGCATTCCCTTGGTGGTGCGCTTGGCCGGCACAAACGTGGACCTGGGCAAGAAAATTCTCGCCGAATCGGGCTTGCCGATTATCTCGGCAGGAAACATGGGCGATGCGGCGCGAAAAGCCGTGGAGGCAGCGGGCAAAGCATGAGTATTTTCGTCAATAAACACACCAAGTTATTGGTTCAAGGTATCACCGGTTCAGCCGGTAGTTTTCACAGCGGTCAGATGATGGATTACGGCACCCAAGTGGTTGCTGGGGTCACTCCAGGACGTGGTGGGCAGGTCTTTAACGGTTCGGTTCCGATCTTCAATACGGTCGCCGAGGCGGTGGAGGCCACAGGAGCCAACGCCAGCGCGATCTTCGTGCCGCCTCCTTTCGCGGCCGACGCCATCCTCGAGAGTTGCGACGCCGAGATTGAGACCATCGTCGCCATCACCGAGGGCATCCCGGTGCTCGACATGATCGGCGTGCGCGCCGCTATGAAGGGCTCTAAAAGCCGCCTTATTGGACCGAACTGTCCGGGTATTATTACGCCGGGCGAATGTAAAATCGGGATCATGCCCGGGCATATTCATCAGGTCGGCCGCATCGGCGTTGTCAGTAAGTCCGGGACCTTGACCTACGAAGCGGTCGGTCAGTTGAGCGATTTGAACATCGGTCAGTCCACCTGCATCGGCATTGGTGGAGACCCCGTTAACGGCACGAACTTTATCGACGTTCTGGAGGCCTTCGAGGCAGATCCGGACACCGAAGGCTTGATCATGATCGGCGAGATCGGCGGCAACGCCGAAGAGGAAGCAGCCGCCTGGATCGCCGATAACTTTAGCAAGCCTCTGGTCTGCTTTGTCGCAGGAATGACGGCGCCCCCAGGCAAGCGCATGGGCCACGCAGGCGCCATCATCAGCGGCGGCTCGGGCACGGCCTCGGCTAAGGTCGCGGCGTTGCGTGAAGCCGGTGCCGTGGTGGTTGATAACCCCGCCGATATGGGCGCGGCCATGAAGACCTTGCTGGAAAGCTAAAAAGTACTGGCTTTATAAGCTATTAGCGTCTATTTACGCTGCGACATTGACAAGCGCCAAGGCATTCACCAAAAGCCGGCGCAAATGAAAGGGCTGAGCATGGCAAACAAGGATCTTCCAAGCGTACGCAAATCTGAAATCATCGAGCAATTTACCGGGCGAGTTGCCGTGGATAATTTGTCGGCTGAGGACGCCTCATTGGTGGCCAACACAATTTTGGACAGCATGCGCCAAGCCCTTATCGATGGTAACCGCATTGAGATTCGTGGCTTCGGTACCTTTACGGTAAATCATTACGATGCTCGTGAAGGCCGCCACCCCAAAGACCCCGATCGTAAGATTCAGGTCGCTGCCAAACGCCTGCCGCGTTTTCGCCCGGGTAAAGCCCTACGCGCCGCGGTGATGGAGTCAGCCAAATAGGCTAATAGGAGCTGCGACATGCCTCGGCGCCAGGACCTCAAAAGCATTCTGCTCATTGGGTCGGGGCCGATCGTCATCGGTCAGGCCTGCGAATTCGATTATTCTGGAACCCAAGCCTGTAAAGCCCTGCGTGAAGAAGGCTATCGGGTTGTCCTGCTTAACTCGAACCCCGCCACCATCATGACCGACCCGGAATTCGCCGACGCTACTTATGTCGAGCCGATCACCCCGGAGACGGTCGAGCGTATTTTAGAAAAAGAGAAGCCTTGTGCCATCCTGCCCACTTTGGGCGGGCAAACGGCTCTTAATACCGCCATGGCCTTGCATAAGTCGGGGGCTCTCGAGCGCTACGGCGTTGAACTTCTCGGCGCCTCGCCGGCATCCATCCATAAGGCAGAAGACCGCGAAGCTTTTAAAGCAGCGATGGACTCCATCGGTATTAGCCAAGCACGCTCGGTACTCGTCAATGGTGAGAAGACGCTGAGAGAAGCGCTGGACTCCGTTGGTATCCCTTGCATTTTACGCCCTAGTTTTACCATGGGCGGTGAGGGGGGCGGCATCTGTGAAAGGCTTGAAGATTACGAGCCAATGGTCCGCCGTGCCCTGGAACTCTCGCCGGTAGGAAGCGTCCTTGTCGAAGAGAGCTTGGTCGGCTGGAAAGAGTTTGAGTTCGAAGTCATTCGCGACAGCGCCGATAATGTGATTATTGTTTGCTCCATCGAAAACCTGGATCCGATGGGAGTTCATACCGGCGATTCCATCACCATCGCACCGGCCATGACGCTGACCGATCGTCAGTACCAGGACCTGCGCAACGACTCGATTGCTGTAATTCGTGAGATCGGCGTGGACACCGGCGGGTCGAACATTCAGTTCGCTATCAATCCGGTCGATGGACGGCGCATCATTATCGAGATGAACCCGAGGGTTAGCCGCTCTTCGGCGCTGGCCTCGAAAGCCACGGGCTACCCCATCGCTCGCATCGCCGCTAAATTAGCCGTCGGCTATACGCTCGACGAGTTGATCAACGACATCACCAAATGCAGCTCGGCGGCCTTTGAGCCTTCAATCGATTATGTGGTCACCAAAATCCCACGCTTTGCCTTTGAGAAGTTCGCCGGCGCTAATGATCGCCTAGGCACCGCTATGAAGTCGGTGGGTGAGGTGATGGGTATAGGCGCCACCTTTCAAGAAAGCTTTCATAAGGCGCTACGGTCCCTGGAGACGGGTGTCAGCGGGCTTGACCGCCCGGACGATGCGGATTGTTGGGATGATGCGGCGCTTGAAGCTGAGATGCGTCGTCCGGGGGCGCAGCGTTTGTGGTA
>JAPKCE010000360.1 GCA_028823075.1 Myxococcota bacterium | reverse complement strand
GGAGCGTTTCGAGCTTTTTACCGGACCCCGTCTCGCTTCGCTCGCCCGCCCCACCCATCGGCGATGCCGATGGGACCTGGGGCTATTGGCCGCCAGGCATGCCGCTGCGCGAAGCTTGACGGGCTAACTGCCCGACAAGCGTCGGGGCGGCGAGCGGCGGGACACGGCGGAATTAAGTAGCGCGACCGCTGCGAAGGTCGACCCACCGCCTACACCATACCCCGATAAAAGCGCTCAGCATAGTCGCCGACCATGCGCTCCGAGGTAAATTCAGCGGCGGTCGCTATCGCTGCTTTTTGCATCGCAGAGCGCTGTTCATCGTCGGCCCAAACAGCCGCGACTTCATCAATCAAACACGC
This sequence comes from Myxococcota bacterium, assembly GCA_028823075.1. Lineage (GTDB taxonomy): Bacteria > Myxococcota > UBA4151 > UBA4151 > UBA4151 > CACGMS01. Next base: position 2,846 of record JAPKCE010000360.1, on the reverse strand, counting down.
GTACAAGGCTTCCGAATCGCCGCTATCGTCGCGCTCGGCCTTGGCGCCGCCAAAGGTGAAACCGTTAACTCCGGCCTGGCAACCCTCGACCCACCAACCGTCAAGAATGCTCAAGTTAGGCACACCCTGAAGACTCGCTTTCATACCCGACGTACCCGAAGCTTCCAGGGGGCGAATAGGGTTGTTGAGCCAGAGATCAACCCCGCCGGTAAGCAGCCGACCATGCCACATGGAATAATCAGGGATCAGCGCCACGCGGATGAGCCCGCCAGACCGTTTGGCGCGCTCGAAAATGAGTTTTAATATGGCCTGACCATCGCCATCTTTAGGATGCGACTTCCCGGCGAAAACAATTTGCAAACCACCGAGAGCCTCCGCTGCTTCCATAAGGCGGTCTTCGTTATGAAAGAGCAGGTTCCCGCGTTTATACGGGGTCATGCGGCGGGCAAAACCCAAGGTCAGGCGATCGGCGCGCAACGCGGAGCGCGTGCTCGCGTTAGTGTAATCACAAAGCTCAATTTTGGCCTCGCCGCGCGCTCGAGCCAAGGCATCGCTACAAATCGAGTCGGCGCCGGCGAGCAACTCAGGCGTTTCGCGCCAGCCGGGGAGTTGCGTATCGAACAGCGCCGCCATCACCGGCAGGCACCATTTGCGGTGGTGAACACCGTTGGTCAGGCCGGCGATCTCTCGGCCGGGGAAAAGGGGCTCGGCGACCTTGGCGTTGGTTTTTGAAACCCCGTTCATCGCGCGCGCATAATGAGCCGCAAGATGGCTCATATTAAGCGTGCCGCTGCCCACAACGCGCTCGATAATATTGCGCATGTCAGCAGGCACCAGCGCCTCGACGAGCTCCGGGGCAAAGCGGTCATGCCCGGCGGCGACTGGGGTGTGGGTGGTGAACAGGGTCCGCCGGCGAATGGACGCCTCGCTCTGGCCGCTAAGCTCCCAAGCCACTGGCGCCATGGCGCAATGGCCCTCGTTGAGATGGAGCTGGAATTCATCGCCGTGGGCGCTGCGCCCGATAGCCACAGCGACCTGACCGAGCAGTAATTCTTGGCGCAAGCGCAGCGCTTCATCGCCGCCGTAAAGCTGGCGGTTGGCCTGGCGCCAGGGTTCCGGGTTGGGGGCACAGTCGGCGTCGATAAAGAGCACATCGACCGTGCCCTTGCTGCCGCAAACGCGCCGTCGCCAAAGCTTAACAAGAAGCTCGCCGTCGACACTATCCAGGCGCAATTCGCCTGCCGCTTCGAGTAAATCGCCCGGCTCGGTGCTGGGGAAGTCCATGAGCTGTTGGCCGCTGGTATCAAAACTCTGCTGCCCATAACCTTGGCGGTAATAAAGCGTCACGCAGGTAAAAGGCAGCCCTAGATCAGCGGCGCTGCGCACATGGTCGCCGGATAAAACGCCGAGACCGCCCGAATACGTCGCTAAGCCGCAATCCAAACCGATTTCGGCGGTAATGTAGATGATGGGTAGCATGCTTGCTCCTTTGGCGGTTGAGCAGCTTTGGCCTTGATCCGGGCGCTTTGTCTAGGTTGCGCTCGCCGAGCAAACTAGCCCTTCTGACGCTGCTCTGGCAGGTTACGAGCATGCGCAAACCGACTTTAGTCTTGTTCTTCGCAGCTTTTGGCTGCTCGTCCCTTAGTGAGCCCCAGGTCCCCGACATCGGGTTTCGTGTGCTCGACGCTGGGCCTCAGGCTGCTGTTGACGCAGCAAACCTTGCCGATGCCGGTGCTCGAAACGACGCCCAAGCACTTGATTCTGGCAGCGAAACCGACGCCGGGGCCGTCGACGCCGGCGCACCGAGCGGCCCTTGCGCTGTGGATTTTGTAGTCGATCTCCGCGCCCGTCAGGAGCAGCCGCAGAGCGTCACTTTAGCCGGTGATTTTAACGAATGGTCTGCCGATAGCCACACCTTATCGCCGATAATCGCCGGTGTTTACGGCCTGCAAGTCGAACTGGAACAAGGCGAGTATGCGTATAAGTTTGTTATCGACAATGAACAGTGGATCACCGACCCGCAGCAGCCGGCCGTGCACGATGACGGACAGGGCAACGTCAATTCGCTGCTGCGCAACGACTGCCGCGGCAACACCGACTCGATGCTCCGCCTGGCGCATAGTTTTAATGCGCAAGATGGCGCTTTGGTGCAGCAAAGCTACTTAATTCCCGCCGGGTTGGCCGAAGTACGTTTGCAGGCTGATAATTTCCAAGGGCTCACATGGCAAGTCGATGGCGGGCGCCAATTGCAAGTAACCTACGGCGCCGGGCTAACGCGCCTCGCAACGCTCCTGCTTCGCTGGGAGAGCGGCGCCGAGCGGAGAATCCCGGTGGGACCGGAGCTTGTCGCAGGGCATGATTGGCGTCGCGATAGTCTGTACTTTGTTATGATCGACCGCTTCGCAAACGGGCGCCAAGATAACGACTTCGGCTTCGATTCGGCGGCGCAGCCCGTCAATTACCAAGGCGGCGACCTGCTCGGCCTAAAACAGCAACTCGAAGCCGGCTATTTTGACGATCTCGGCCTGGGCGCTCTGTGGCTGAGCTGGCCGATGCAAGGCCCCGAGCGGCCCATGGCGGGGCATAGGCTGGATCTCGACCCCAGGTCTCGCGGTTGCGGGCTCAACCCCTACGACGAGCAACTGCCGCGCGCCGAAGTCCAATACAGTGGCTTTCACGGCTATTGGCCTACCGACCTAGAGCAGGTCGACCGACGCTTTGGTAACGACGCCGAGCTTGAAGCCTTGGTGCAAGCCGCCCATGCCCGAGGTGTCGCCGTGCTTCTCGATCTCCCTGCTAACCATCTGCACGAAGATCATGCGCTGGTTCAAGATGAGAGCAAACGC
>JAPKCE010000359.1 GCA_028823075.1 Myxococcota bacterium | reverse complement strand
GGCCGGAAAGCCCCTGATTTCACGACTCAAGCCGTACTCGCTGATGGCACTATTACCGACGCTTTCAACCTCGGCAGCCTGCTTAACGGCAAATACGGCGTGGTGTTTTTCTACCCGCTCGACTTTACCTTTGTTTGCCCCAGCGAGATCATCGCTATGGACAACCGAGCTGCTAAATTGCGTGAACTCGGCTGTGAAGTCGTCGGTATCTCCATCGATTCGCATTTCACCCACAACGCCTGGCGCAACACGCCGGTGAACAAGGGTGGCATCGGCCAGCTAAGCTATACTCTGGCGGCCGATATGGACCATTCCATCGCCAAGAATTATGGAATTGAGTCTGATGGCGGTGACTCCTACTACCCCGCCGGTGTCGCTATGCGCGCCACGTTCGTCATCGATCAAAGCCGCATCGTGCGCCATATGGTCGTCAACGACGAGCCGCTTGGACGCAATATGGACGAAGTGGTTCGCATTGTCGAAGCACTGCAGTTCTTCGAGAATCACGGCCAGGTCTGCCCCGCAGGCTGGCAGCAAGGCAAAGCCGGCATGACCAACACCCCCGACGGTGTGGCTGCCTACTTGGCGGATAACGCTGCAGACCTGTAGCGCCTCAACTCGCTTCCGAGCTTAAGAGCCGCGCCTTGTTCAAGGCGCGGTTTTTTGCTTTTTTTGCGGAGTTCTTGCTGCTGCCCTCGCGCATGCGTAGGGTCACTTATGACAAACATACGATTTAACCTGAACGGCAACCCCGTCGAGGCTCATGAACTCGAAGCGGACTCCACCCTGTTGCAGTTCTTGCGCCAAGAAAAGAAACTCACCGGGACAAAAGAAGGCTGCGCCGAGGGCGACTGCGGCGCCTGCACGGTGCTGCTCGTCGACCCCCTAGCCGAGGGTGGCCCCGCCTTACGAAGCGTCAACTCGTGTTTGTTACTCACCGCCTCCCTCGAAGGCCAGCACCTGTTTAGCGTCGAAGGCCTCAAGGATGCTGATGGCGGTGACCACGCTGTACAAAAGGCGATGGTCGAGCACCTCGGCAGCCAATGCGGTTATTGCACGCCGGGCTTTGTCATGGCGATGGCCGAAGCGGCTCATCGAACCGACATGGACGCACCCTGGAAATTCAATGATCAGCTCTGCGGTAACCTCTGTCGCTGCACCGGTTATCGCCCGATTCGCGATGCACTGACCCAAGTTGCAGGCAGCTGCCCGAAAGATGCCCTGTGCGAGGCTAAGGCCGATGGCGGCAGCTTCGGGCAGGTCGACGGCCAAGGGTTTTCCCAGCCCACCAACCTCGGACAGTTTTTCGATCTTATCGATGCCCATCCGCAGGCCCGCCTCGTCGCTGGCGCAACTGACCTGGGACTCGAAATCACCAAACAACATGCAACTTTCAGCCATTTGATCTCGCTGTTGGCGCTTCCCGAACTGCGCCAAATTAAAGAGCAACCCAACGGGTTCTCTATCGGCGCCGCGGTCGCCCTAACCGATGTCGAATCCTTCGCCGCCGACAAGTTACCCATGCTGGCGCGCATGCTGCGCTACTTTGGCAGCCGCCAGATCAAACACCGGGGCACCTTGGGGGGGAACCTTTGCAACGCCTCGCCCATCGGCGATTCAGCACCGGTTTTAATGGCGCTAGACGCCACGCTCGTGCTCGCCTCTCGCAAGGGTACGCGGCGGGTAAAACTCGATGATTGGTTTCTCGGGTACCGCCAAACCGCCATGCGCCCGGGCGAATTGCTGATTCGTATCGAAATCCCCCGCCCGGTCCAGACGACGCTTCAAGGGGCTTACAAAGTTTCGCGGCGGCGCGAACTCGACATCAGCGCCATCTGCGCCGGTATGAGTATTAGCTTAGACGAACAGGGGCATGTCGCTCAAGCGCGCATCGCCTTTGGCGGTATGGCCGCAACAACCCAGCGCGCCGCCTCTTGTGAATCGGCGCTGCTCGGCCAGAGCTGGAATTTAGAAAATGTTCAGTCGGCTGCGCGACTGCTCGATCAAGATTTCACACCGATCAGCGATCATCGCAGCTCGGCCGATTACCGCGCCGAGGTGGCGCGCAACCTATTGCTCGGATTCTTTCTTGAAACCCAAAACGGGACGACGACTCGACTGCCTGCGCAACACAGCGGAACCGTGCTTCCCGGACATGATGACCGAGCGAGCAAAGCTTACCCAGCACCGATACACCACCGAGGTGACGCCTCTCCATTGTACAAAGAGGGCGCCCACGAAAGTGCCCAGCGCCACGCCAACGGTGCCGCGATGTACGTCGAAGATGTGGCGACAAACCAGGGGAGCCTTGTGGTGGAGTTGCTCGCATCGTCCCATGCTCATGCGCGCATCACCAAGCGCTGCGCAGCCGCAGCGCGGCAAGTCCCCGGTGTCCGAGCCGTGCTCTTTGCCAGTGATATTCCTGGTGATAACCTGGTGGGCCCCATCATCCATGACGAGCCCTTATTGGCAGAAGATGAAGTGCATTACGCGGGCCAAGCCATTGCCGTCGTGGTCGCTGAAAACTACGCTGCTGCTCGCGCAGGAGTCGCGGCAATTGACATTGAATACGAATCGCTTCCGGCCATCAATAATATTGCCGAGGCTCTACACGCCGAGAGTTTTCTTAGCGAAAACCACGTCATCGCCCGCGGTGATGTGGAGACGGCGCTGAGTGGCGCTGCGGTGGTGATTTCCGGCGAAATATCGTCGGGCGGCCAGGACCATTTTTACCTGGAGACTCAAGCCAGCTTGGCAACTCCCGAAGAGAATGGCTGCATGCATCTGCTCAGTTCAACGCAACATCCCACTGAAGTTCAGCGCATGGTGGCGCTGGTGCTCGATAAAGGCTCGCATGAGGTGGGCTGTGAAACCCCGCGGCTTGGCGGTGCCTTTGGCGGCAAAGAGAGCCAGGCAGCGAACTACGCCTGCTTGGCAGCCCTCGGTGCGCAGGCAGTCGGCGAGCCCGTGCTCGTTTGGCTCAACCGTGAACAGGACATGGCCTTCACCGGCAAACGCCACCCCTTCTTTTCGCGCTACCAGGGTGGGGTGGGGGCGAGGACGGCGCTGGGTCGCGCAGCTGCGGCGCACGCGGTCCCTGCGACAGCGGCCGCACTGGCGACGACGGGGGTGGCACCAGCAACAGTGGCAGTGGCGGCAGAACTGTCCAACAGCTGTGACACTTGTCATCGGATTCGAAGTAGACAAGAAGCACAAG
>JAPKCE010000358.1 GCA_028823075.1 Myxococcota bacterium | reverse complement strand
CATCATCTCCTGCGCCTCGCCTGCGTTCATGCCCATCGGCTTTTCGACCAGCACCGGTTTGTTGTGGTCGCGCATGACGCGCACGGCGACATTGGCGTGGCTACCCGAATCGGTGAGCACGCCGACGAGATCGCAATCGACTTGGCGCAGCATGTCATCGAGATCGGTAAAGCTCGGCACCGCGGCACCCTCGCCGGCTGCCTCGGCCTTGTCGCCGAGCAGGTCGCAAACGGCAACAAGCTGCCAACGCTGGGTGTTTTCAGCCAGAGCGTCGAGATGTTTAGCAAGAATACGACCGCAACCGATGAGAGCGACTTTAAGCATGACAGGCCTTTCGTGGTGGGCGCGCCTTAGCGCGTTAGGCGAGGCGGCATCAAGCTTTGCGATTTTCTGGGAAATTGATGCTGATCACTGTGCCTTTGCCGGGGCTGGAATCCACGGGTTTTTGGTGTTGTGGCCTTGCCCGTTGATCCCACGCAATCGTCGCACGTCGCCACCCGTTAATTCCGTGCTGGCCTCGATTCCCGCCTCTTCCGCCGCTTGTCGGGCGGATAAGCCCGTCAAGCTTCGCGCAGCGGTATGCCTGTCGGCCAATAGCCCCAGGTCCCTTCGGCAACGCCGATGGGTGGGGCGGGCGAGCCGGAGGCGAGGCGGGGTCCGGTAAAAGGCTAGAAAAAGCTGCTAATTTCTCAGCTCCGCCACTGAATACGTTCGTCCCAGATAGCCTCGTTTGCCTCTGAGCGCGCGGCATACGCGTGCTGCCGGCTCGATTCTCAGCTTTGCTTCGAATCTCGCGGGTCGTCTTGGGCGAGCGGGATGTAATGAACGCTAGCAGTAGGGGCGGGCGGTGCTCGCAGATGCGAGGGTGACTGAACCGCAATGGTACGGAACTGAGTTGAGAAATATGGGGCTTTTTCCAGCTTTTTAGCCCGAATCCCTGCCTTGCCCTGCCCGGGGCAAGGCTGTCCCACCCTTTTCGGCTTCGCCGAAAAGGGGCTTGGGACCGGGTGGCCTAAGAAGGTTTTTTTCGAAGCTCGACGGGCTTATCCGCCCGACGAGCGGCGGGCAGGGCGAGGAAAGATCGGTTGGGGAGTTAAGAGGTGGTTATATCGGCTTAATTTTCGCTTGTGCCGTCCGTTATTTCCGTGTCGTTTTCGGGCGCCGCCCGCCCGTTAATTCAAAATATTAGCTCTCCACGGCATAAGCGATCCGCCGAAAGTGTCACCTATGTCCTTAGAACCTTTTGTTACCCATGTATCTGGGTTGCACCGTCTCAGAACGGATCGCTTGATAATTGCTGCCCCGGAGCAGGGCGACTTGCGAAGCCCCCCCCTCCCAACCTAGGAAACGCTCAGGAGATTTTTATGCGTATCGTAATTCTCATCGCTGCGATGATCGCTGCAACAGCATGCAGCGAACCCTGCAAGACCGACGCCGACTGCAAAACCATCGACTATTGCAGCAACGACAAAGAATGCGAGACGCTGGCGCCCTTCCCCGACGATTTTTTGTTCGGAACTGCGGTTGCCGGCTTTCAGGTCGATTACGGCTGCCCGAATTTACCGCGCGAACAATGCGAGGATCAAAACAGCGACTGGTTCGCTTTCACCACCAACCCGGCCACCGTCGAATCGCCGCGCGCCTACCTCAGCGGTGATCATCCCAGCGAGGTTGGCCCAGGCTTTTGGGAACTGTTCGACGCCGATTTTGAACGCGCCTCGAAAGAACTCAAAAACAACGCCTTTCGAATGAGCATCGAATGGAGCCGGATTTTCCCCGAGCCCACCGACAACGCCAACAGTCATGCCGAGCTGCTCGCCCTCGCCCACCAAGGTAACCTCGAGCATTATCGAGCGATGTTTCAAAGCCTCCAAGCCCACGGGCTCAAACCGATGGTCACACTCAATCACTACGCCCTTCCGACCTGGATTCATGACGCGGTGGCTTGCCACGTGAGCTTTGGGAGTTGTGAACGCCGAGGCTGGGTGGATTCCGAGCGGACGGTGCGAGAAATTGCTAAATTCTCAGGCTTTGTTGCCAAGGAATTTGGTGAATACATCGACTTATGGGCCACCTTAAACGAGCCTCTGCAAAACATGCTTTTTGGGTACTTTCAGCCGGGTCCGGCGCGCAGCCATCCTCCGGCCGTCCTACTTCGCGCCGAAGCCGCGCGTACGGTGTTCTTTGCCCTCATCGAAGCCCACGCTCGAATGTACGACGCTGTGAAGGCCAACGACCTGCATGATGCCGACGGTGACGGCAGCGCTGCGCTCATCGGCGTGGTCTACCCGCTCGTGCCCATAGCAGCGAAGAACCCCGATGATATCGCCGACCGAGCCGCGGCCGAAAACATTTCTTACCTTTGGAATAAAGCCTTTTTGAGAGCAACCGCGCTGGGCGAACTTGACGAAGACCTCGACGGCGTCTCCGAGCGCCAAGAAAGCCTCGCCGGACGCATGGATTGGATCGGCGTGAATTGGTATTTTGGGATCTCGGTCGAAGGGGCAGCGACCTCGTTTATGCCGCAGTTCTCACCCCTGCTCACGGTCAACCCGCTCACCTTCAAAGAGGGCGTCAACGAACCCGATAAGCTCGAAGCTTTGCTAAAATGGGCGCAGGACGATTTGGGTAAGCCGCTGTATATTACCGAAAATGGAGCCAACGACGACCCGGCCGACCCCGAACACCAAAGCCGTTTTATCGTGCGCAACCTCGACGCCGTGCAACGCGCCATGGCCCGGGGCATCGATCTTCGCGGCTACTTTTATTGGACCTTTATGGACAACTTTGAATGGAACCACGGCATGAGTTGGAAGATGGGACTCTACGCCATGGATGGTAACGACGCCGCAAAAACTCGCCACCTTCGTCCGGCTGGCGCTCTCTATTCTGAGATCGCTCAAAGCGCTCAAATACCCGAGTCGGCTCGGGTTAAATACCTCCCCTAATTATGGCCTATGCCGGCGTTCTACTCATCGCTTTAGGCGCCCATCTCGGTGTCGCTCTCATTCAGATTGGCTTCGTGGTTTTGCTCGCCGGTTTTATGCGCCAAAAAGCATGGAAGAGCAGTGATAAACCCCTTGCTGTGGCACTGCTCGCCTTTGCCGCAGCGGCGCTCTTTCATAACGTCATAGGCACATTTGGTTTTAGCAATTGGGGTTATGCTCTGCACTGGCGCTATGCCTTTATCCTGCTCTTTGTCCCTGCCCTTTTATCAGCCC
>JAPKCE010000357.1 GCA_028823075.1 Myxococcota bacterium | reverse complement strand
ACGGTCATGCAAACGCTCGACATGAGCGGCGTCGGCAACCCCGTGGCTTCGGTGACCTTACGCCAAACGCTAGAAGACCGCCGCGGCGGCAGCATTGCTTATCAAGTAAGCAACGGTGCGACGAATGATGAGCAGGTGCTGATCTGGCATCCCATCGCTACCGGTGAGACCGTTGAATTCCCCCAGAACCAGCCGGGGACGGCGCTGCGTCTTCGGGCTACGTTTAGCAACGACAACCTGCGCCCGCTGGCGCTGATCGGTGCGAGTTTGGGCTGGGCGCGAACACCCTAACTGTCGCCGTGCTGCGAGCCAGCGATTTACTCGACATAAGCTCGATGCTCGCGCCCGGTTAATTCCGCAGTGTATCGATTCTGGCGCAGGTTAAATCCGCCCCCGCTTCGATTCCCGCCCGCTGTTAATTCCGCGCCCCCCTCGATTCCCGCCGCCCCGACGCTTGTCGGGCGGATAAGCCCGTCAAGCTTCGCACCAATCTACGCCTGTCAACCCCGTCCCAAGTCCCTTTTCGGCGCAGCCGAAAAGGGTGGGACAGCCTCGCCCCGTGCAGGGCGAGGCAGGGTTCGGGTTAAGAAAGCTGGAAACGCTCCCGCATGCACTGAGCAGCACGCGCAGGCGTGAGGTTCAGTCTGAGTCGCCCGCAGTTGTCGACATTGCAAACACTGCCTGCCCTTCCTGCTCGCGCGGTCTGCATTCAAATCGCGCAAGACGATCCGCGAGTTTCAAGGCGAAGCCGAGAAACGAGCAGTCAGCCCGGACATGCCGCGCGCAGAGATGCAAACGGCGCAGTCTGAGCAACACCCACCCACCCGTAAGCATCGCGGTTTCCAGCTTTCTTAACCCGACCCCCGCCCGCCCCATCTTGCCAAACCCTCATCCTCAGGCGCATGATTCTGCCGGAGAAAAACCATGAGCGATGCACGCGCCGAAAACCTCGCCACCAGCCAAGCCGTCAGCCTCGAAGAGATCAGCCAAGTTGCTGCCAAATTGGGCATCGACAACAGCCATCTCTACCGAGTCGGCGATTACATGGCGAAGATCAAACCGAGCGCCTTACGCGCCCAGCAGGCGGCAGGCCGCAAACCCGGCAAGCTAATCCTCGTTTCAGCAGTTAACCCGACACCGGCCGGCGAAGGTAAAACGACGAACTCGGTGGGCCTCGCTCAGGCGCTCGCTGCACGCGGCGAACGGGTCGCTGTCGCCTTGCGCGAACCCAGCCTCGGACCGGTATTTGGCATTAAGGGCGGCGGTTGCGGCGGCGGACGAAGCCAAGTGCTGCCGATGGACGAAATTAACCTGCATTTTACCGGTGATTTGCATGCCATCACCTCGGCCCATAACCTGCTCTCGGCGCTCATCGACAACCACCTGCACTTTGGTAACGCCCTGGGCTTAGACCCGCGCCGCATCGTCTGGCCGCGCGTCATGGACATGAATGATCGTGCCCTGCGAAACGTGGTGCTCGGGCTCGGCGGTCCGCTGCAAGGCATGCCACGCGAAGAACGCTTTGATATCACGGCTGCCTCCGAGGTGATGGCGATTCTAGCTCTTGCCGAAGACCTCGATGATCTCAAACTTCGCCTGGGTCGGATCTTGATCGGTTACACCAAGGAGCGAGCCCCCATCTATGCTCGCGAGTTGAAAGCCGAAGGGCCCATGACCTTGTTGCTTCGCCGAGCCATCGAGCCGAATTTAGTTCAGACCGTTGAGGGCGTTCCGGCCTTTGTACACGCCGGGCCTTTTGCCAACATCGCCCACGGCTGCAACTCGGTGATCGCCACGAAAACGGCGCTCGGACATGCGGATATCGTCGTTACCGAAGCTGGGTTTGGCTTTGATCTCGGCGCTGAGAAATTCCTCAACATCAAATGTCGGAGCGCAGGAATTTTCCCCAGCGCCTTGGTTCTCGTAACGACGGTCCGCGCCATGAAGATGCACGGCGGCGTTGCTAAAAAAGAGTTGGGGCCGCGCAATGATGCTGCGATTAGCGCGGGGCTCGCCAACCTCGACAAACACCTAGCCTCGGCCAAAGATTTCGGACTACCCGTCGTGGTCTCCATCAACCACTTCAGCAGCGATGATGACGAAGAGTTAGCGCTCATCGAAACCCATTGCGCAGCGCGCGGCGTGGCTTGCGCCGTAAGCCACGTCTTTGCCGATGGTGGAGCTGGTGGAGATGAACTGGCCGGCCATGTGCTGGAAGCGCTAAATGGCGAAACCCCTAGCCCTCGTTTCACCTACGAATCGGGCGATCCCCTAGAACAGAAAATCGGCAAAGTGGTGCGGACCATCTATGGCGGTTCAGCGGTGAGCTTGACTAAGAAAGCGCGCAACCAACTGAAGGTGATCGACCGCCTCGGGCTCTCGGAGCTTCCGGTTTGCATGGCGAAAACTCAGTACAGTGTAAGCGATGACCCGAGCGCCGTCGGCGCTCCAAGCGGCTTTACCGTAACCGTCTCTGAATTGCGCATCGCGGCCGGTGCCGGTTATATTGTCGCGCTTACCGGCGCTATGATGACCATGCCCGGCTTGCCGAGAATACCGGCCAGCGAAGCCATGGACCTGCGCGACGACGGCAGCGCTGTGGGTATGTTTTAAAGCTGCTTTTGAATGCGCACGGCCGAGACTTTGTACTCGGGGCATCCGGTTTCAGGGTCGGCGGCCGAGCTCAGCAGGATGTTGGTGCGCGTCTCGGGAAAGTGGAAGGTCATGAACACCGTGCCGGGTTTGGTGGCGCGGCTGATCTCGGCTTCGACATGGACACGGCCGCGACGCGACACAACGTCGACGACCTCGCCACTGTCAATGCCCAGGCGGCGAGCGTCCTTCGGGTGAATCCTCACCCGTTCACGGTCGGCCTCGGTCAGTTTAACCACGCCTGAGCGGCGCGTTTGCGTGCCGACATTGTAGTGGAAAAGTTGACGCCCAGTGGTCAGAAACAGCGGGTATTCATCACAAGGCAGCTCGGCAGGAGCCGCAAAAGGGATGGGGTAGAGCAGCGCTTTGCCACGCATAAAATTGCCATTTTCATGGACGATGGCGGTTCCTGGATCATCGCTATCTCGGCAGGGCCACTGCAAGAAACCAAGCTCTTCGAGGCGCTCATAGGAGACGCCACCCCACATCGGTGACAAACTCGCTATTTCATCCATGACATCGCTGGCAAGAGGCGGAGTCCCTAGCCCCAAATCGGCGCCCATGCGCAGCG
>JAPKCE010000018.1 GCA_028823075.1 Myxococcota bacterium | reverse complement strand
GGTTTCGCTCGATCATGTGGCGACCAAGTACAACCAGCCGGCAGCAGCGGTTCTAGGCCGAGCGCTCGACGAGGCCACGACCGCCTATCTGCTGAACAATAAGTCCCCCTCTCGCAAGGTCAACGAACTCGACAACCGAGGCAGCCATTTTTATGTGGCGATGTACTGGGCGCAAGCCTTGGCAAAGCAGAGCGAGCATGCCGGGCTGGCGGCTCGATTTGCGCCTTTAGCCGCGACGCTTGAGGCGAATGAGGCGGTGATTCTCGATGAGTTGCTCGGCAGCCAAGGTCCGGCGATGGATATCGGCGGGTACTTTATGCCTGACGAGGGGTTGGCGCTTGAGGCGATGCGGCCGAGCGGGACGCTTAATGGTCTTTTTTCACAGGCTTAAAAGTCTCCGGGCTTGGTGAGTTGCCGAGGGGGCTGTTGTGCTAGTTGGCTCGATAGAGTTCCGGAGTCGTCTTTCGCCTCCTCGCGCTGCTTTTAAAAACCCTCAATCACCGACCGTATAATCCAAGCGCAAAGTATACGCGGCAATAACCTCATTCGCATTCGGCGCATGCCAGCGCCTAGCCAGCAGGCGCAGCGGTGAGGAGCCGGGGCTGCGGTAACGATGACCGGCAACAAGACCTGGGTTATCTTCGGCGAGCACTTCAAGTCGGGCACTGTTTTGGCAATCCGAATTGCTTTGACCCGTGTTGAGCGCCCAGCTTTGTCCGCAGGTGATTTTGGTGGCGCGTATACGCAAGATTTTAACCTCGCCGGTCTGCTCATCAATCACCGGGGCGCGCAAAGTAACCGCGGGACCGTTCCACCAATGACGATTGGTGGGACCAAATGCTGATTCTTCGGCATTGTAGTAAAGTGACGAGTTCGGGTCTCGCGGCGAACGCAGCTCCGGCGTGCTAAAAACACCGTCGATAAAGCGGGCTTCGCTGAGCGCGTGAACGGCGAGCGAAACCTCGATTTGCAGCGGCTCCATCGCCTGGTCATCGACGTAGCGCGTCAGGTTGAGCGCGCCGCTCCAGTTGCCCTCGGCCAATTCTTGGTTTGCGCTAAAGGGCAACCAGGCTTGCAGGCTTTGTTGTTGGTTGGCGGCGGCACGCCATGGTGTGGCGTCGTTGCTCGGACCCAACCTGGACTCGCCTTCTGACTCGATCACTCGCTGCACATAAACCACCGCTTGGGCCTCGGCACCCTCGTCGTTGCGCAAGGTCAGAGGATAACTCGAATGACCGCCGGTTTCGCCGCAAAATTGCAGATCTTCCACCTCGTTACGCGCATGCAAACGCGCCGTGCCCACACGCCAAGTGCTGCTGGCGATGCGCCCGCTGCAATCGACCCCAGAAACGCAGCGTTGAGCCAAACGCAACACACCGTTGCCCGTGTAACCTCGGCCTGCTTTATAAACCGCAGCCGGCTCCGCAGCCGGGGCGGCGATGGCGCGACTGTGGATCAATTCGGCGCCCTCAATATCGATCAGCGGATAGGCGCTGCCGCTGCGATGCAAGTCCACCCGAACCAGCCCCGAGCTGCGCGCCACGTTGAGCGAATACATCGCCACGGCCGTGCTGTCGGTCATCGAACCGCGAGCGATCAAAGCATGGCGAATGCTGCCGTCAGCATGATGCAAACTCAAAAACCATCGAGAGCCTGTAAAGTCTTCATGGAGGTCGCCAGTATCTGGCGCTGGTAAGCTAAAGACATTACCCGAAGCCGCGAAATAAGGGGGATAGGTTTGGCAGACCTCATCGAGGTTGCCCAAAGTCCCGACGAGCGTGACCACCGGAACGCCAATCGCCACCGGTGCTTGGTAAGCAGCAGCGACTTCGGTTGGGTCGTAGCTGTGCGTTTCAGTGTTCCAAAGATAGGCACCGGCCTCACCATCCACCTCTCGAAGGGTGGCGCTATTCTGCATCCAGGCCTGCGATTTGCGCGCATGATAACCGGTGAACTGAGGAAAACAGGTGATTGCGTTCGACGATTCACCGCCGTTCATCGGGTCGCGCTTACCCACCAACGCGCCGTCGCTACGAACGGGCCCAGAAGCGTTAACTCGATACCAGGTTCGCAGTTCGCGACGACTCGAATCGTAGGCTGCCGGATGAGCGGCTAAGTTAACTCCATCTTGGGGATATTCGTCGGCAATTCCCCAACGCTGCGCCGTTCCCCCGGTGAAGTGCAGCATGGTTTGGGCATGTCCGCCCTCGTGGATGAAGCCGTTGCCGCAGTCGCTGTTCCAAAGCGCCGTCCAACCGGTCCACCCACCGGCCACTCCGCCATTGTTAATGTCGACTAAATTACCGTTTTGGTCGCGAATCCAGCCCATGCCCACCGAGGTGCCAAAGCCGTACGGGGAGTTGTTGCCATGCCCTTCATCGGTCATCGACAACCCACGCCCAGTGTTTGCCAAACTGTGGCGAAAGGCGATGTGATGGCGGAACAAACCGTAGCGGTTGTCGCGACTTGCAGCGGCTAAACGCTCGACTTCAGAATGAACCCAACGAGGACCTTCGCTGGTATTTTCAACAATGGAATCGAGCACCCAGGGGCTGGAGTCGACCAACTCCATAGCCGCCGCCGAAACCGAGCCAAAGAAGTCGCGCACATGTTTGGGCCCCGGCGTCGTAGCTACGGATTCACCGCCCTCGCCAAACAGCAACATCTTGATGCGATTGACTGTGAAGAGGTGAGGAGCACCAAGGTTTTCAAGGGTCAGGCTTTGCACCATCAGGCCTTCATCGCCTTCATGACCGATACGCAAAACGGCGCCTTCTTGAACCCAACTCCAAGGGATGAAAGTGGACCAAGCGCGGCGGCTGTAGGGGTCGAGCGGGGTTTCGGTTAAGCCTTGTTCTAAATACTGTGGCAGTTGGGCCGGCGGGCGCATCGGCAACACGCCAAGCAGGCGATCGTCGACGCTGAGCGCCAAACGCAGATCGCCGCGGGCGTCGATTCTCTGCTCGGGAATAAACAGCAGCAGCGCCTCACGGCCGGCGAGCAGAGGCGGGGCGATGCGCGTCTCATCGGGGCGAATGATCTGCGTTTGCCCATGCTCAAAACGACCGGCCAAGGCACCTACCGCTTGGCCTTCAAACCACGACAATGGCCATTGCACTTGAGCTGCGCACGCGCCGCAATCTAGGCCGGTGCAAGGGCCCGGCTCACCGGCGCAAGCGCCGGCACCATCGCAAACATCGGCGCGGGTGGAAGCATCGTCATCGTCGCAAGGTTCGGCGGCGGCAACAAAAATATAATCGCAATCGACGCCGTTGGGCTGCGCCGATTCGATACAGGCATTGGCCAGACAAACGATCGGCTCCCCCGAGCAAAGTCCGGCGCCGTCGCAAACATCGGTGCCCGTCGAGGATTCATCATCGTTACAAGGCTCCAAGGCCGCTACATATTCGTTATCGCAATCGGTACCGTTGGCCTGTGACGAAGCGATGCAAGGACCGCTCGGGCAAACGATGGCGAGCCCCTCACAAACCAGCATATTCGAGCATCGGTCGGCGGCCGTTTGAGAATCACCATCGTCGCATAAACTGCCCGCCAGCGAGGGGTGCAAACAGCCCACTTCTGCTTCGCAAATATCGTCGGTGCAGGGGTTGAAGTCGTCGCAATCGAGCGTACTGCAATCAAAGGCGGGGGGGTCAGTCGCTGGAACTTCGGTTTTACAGGCAGCAAAACCGGCGACAAAACTGAAAATTAGAAGACCTGAATAAAAACCGTTCATGTCTCGACTCCGCGCCATTGCGCGGCGAGCCTAGACGCCCCATGCTACTCGGCGCAAGTTGGAGGCACACCATGAAAAAACTTATCCTGCTGACCCTGGTGGGGCTGCAATTAAAAGCCTGTAGCTGCATCGAAGAACCAGCGCCTCTACCGAGCGGTGAGGGTATTTTACGCGCCGGATGCCCTGAGCCCGGTCAAGCCAAAGCGATGCGTATCGAAGACCCGGCGCAGCGCATGCAAGGTGACTGGGTCTTGGGCAAACACGGTGATTACCTTTTGATGAATGAGAAAGTCGCCATCGTTGTCCAAGATACGGCGCCATCTCGTAGCTATTTTCAATACGGTGGAAACCTCATCGACGCGGTCGCTTTAAACGGTTGCGAGCAAGCCGGTCCCGAGCAGTTCGGTGAGCTGAGCTTTGTGCTCGGAAAATTCGCTGCCGACGACTTTGCTCAGAGCGTTTTAAAGGGTTTTCGCGGTGAATCAGTCGAGTTGGTCAACGACGGTTCCGATGGCAAATCGGCTGTTGTTCGCGTGCATGGCAGCGAGGGCATGTTCTGGCTGGTCGAATACGAATTGATTCGTATGGCGGCTTTATCGGGCGACGGCAAAGCGCTCACCGAGCCCATCGGTCTAAGTATCGCACTGGACTATATCCTGGCGCCCGGCTCCTCGGTTTTGCGCATGGACCTGCACCTCACCAACCCCACCAACGAAACCCATGAAGTGATGTTTGGACAGGTCGTGTTTCCGGCCGACACCACCTCAACCATCGCATTTTCAAACGGCTCTTTGCAACTGGGCGGCCGCAGCTTGCCTTTACAGTTGCCTTGGATCTCCTGGAGCAGCGGCGAATCGGCCTACGCCATGGCGCGCGATTATTCCGACTTAGGCCTGCTCTCGGTGGCCGGGGTTAATGCTATTTTTAACGTCACCGATATGGTCCAACCCATCGTTATCGAAGCTGGCGAAACTCAGACCCGAACCACCTTGCTCAGCACCGCGGCGGGCCATCACAACGACGCCATTATTGCCTTAAGCGGCACCCTAGAGCAGCCGCTCCCAAGCCGGCAATGGCATCTTGAGCCCTTGAAGGGACGCGTCGTCGACGAGTCGAGTGGTATCGGTTTGAACGATGTGACCCTGCGGGTTCTGATGCGCGACGCACGTAATCAATGGCGAGACTTAAGCGCCATAGCGAGCGTCGAAGGTGGATATTTTGACACCAGCTTGCCGGTTTTCGAGCCGGGCGGCGAGGTCTTGCGCTTGATCGCCGAGCGCCCGGGCTGCGACCCTTCCGACCCCTTTGAAGTCAGCTGGCCGTCGAACGAGCCGATCGAGATCCGCATGCCCAGCCAGGCCTTTGTGGAGCTGCTCGTTGTCGACGAAAACGATGAACCCATCCCCGCAAAGATCACCTTACGACGCAGCGATGATGCGCAAACGATACTTTGGGCGCCGCCCTGGTCGAGTCAACAGGCCTTGCCACCGGGCGACTACAGTTGGTCGGCGACCCGTGGCTTTGAGCATCAGCCGATGCACGGGCAGATCACCGTGCTCGCCGGGGAGCCGGTTCGCCTCGATGCCAAACTGCCGCGCCTGCTCGATACGGCGGGCTGGCTTGCGAGCGACAGCCATATTCATTCCTCGCCATCGGAAGATTCCGACGTGATGATCGAACTCCGCCTGCTCACACTGGCTGCCGAGGGTATCGAGGCCTTTATCGGCAGCGATCATGAGATCATTACCGACCTCTCCCCCTGGCGCGAGAAAACAGGTTTGACCGATTGGGTCGCCTCGGTGGTGGGCGCCGAATTAACCTCGGCCTCGACCGAGCATCATACCATCGCCGGTTTGGAGGCGCGACCCTTGGAGCCGCGCGGTGGCATCGTCGCTTGGGGCGGGCTCGACATGGCGCAAACCCACGCCGGTGCGCGCCAGCGCGGCGCTCAATTAATTGGTTTAAACCACCCTCGTCTGGGCTGCAATTGGCTCTGCTTAATCGACTGGGACCGGCTTACTGGGCTGGCTAGAGTCGCTGATAAGCGCCTGCTCGGGTTGCCCGAAGATGCTCAACTCTTCAGTTGGGATTTTGATTTTATCGAATACATGAACGGTCCTAGAAGCCCCTTTGTTGATCCGGATAACCCGAGAGAAACCGGTCTTTTCGAGGACTGGCAGGCAATGCTTAACCTCGGGCATCGCATCGTCGCCGTGGGCGCCTCCGACGCTCACGGTCTAAACGGCGTCGGTGATGCGCGCAGCTATGTACAAAGCGATGCGGTGCTGCGAGATTTTGTTGAGGCCGATTATTTGCAGCCGATGCTCGATGGCCGAGTGCTTGTAAGCGCCGGCGCCTTTGCTGAGGTGTCGATACAAGGCGTCGGCATGGGCGGGACGGTGCAGTTAGACGGCGACGAGGTGGCGCTTGAGTTGAGCGTCAGCGCGCTGCCTGAGATCGACGTGGACTGGATTTTAGTGACCTATAATTGCGACGAAGTCTTGCGCATACGCACGGATAATCCCGATGATTTGATAAAATTTGATGGCATCTTACGCTTCGCTGTCCAGGGCGACGGCCACGTGGCAGTCATGGGCTTTGGTTCATCGGATATGCCCAACGGTCTTGCCAACTACCGCCCCGACCGCACGCCGCGCTTTACCACCAACGCCATCTACGTCGACGCCGATGGCGACGGCGAGTGGACAGCTCCGGGCGGCAAAACCTGCAGCTACAACTTGACCCCTCCTTGAGGTCACAAACAGGCGGGTTTGGAGATGGAAAGCAATATCCAGCACAAACCCTTGGCTATCGGCTCAGCGAGCGCCGCGAAGCAGTTGACCGGGCAACGAACCCGTAGGCTCGCCATCGCTCATGATCACCTCGCCGCTGCACATTGTCGCGACATAACCGCGGGCTCGCTGCACCAAACGGCGGCCGCCGGTGGGAAGGTCGTAGACCATGCGCGGGTTTTCCAAGGCCAAGGCTGCATAATCGATAAGGTTCACATCGGCCTTCATGCCAACTTTTAAAAGTCCGCGGTCGCCCAAGCCGAAAAGCTGAGCGGTCTCATAGGTCTGCATGCGTACGATCTTTTCAAGATCGATGCGCTCGCCGCGGCTGCGATCGCGCGCCCAGTGGGTAAGCATAAAAGTCGCCATACCGCCGTCGCAAATGGCTCCACAATGGGCGCCGCCGTCGCTCAAGCCGAGACGGGTTCTCGGGTGCAACAGCAATTCTCTTTGTTCGTCGAGTGAACCGCTGCCGTAATTGAACAAGGGGAAGTAAAGCGAGCCGCGACCGTCGAGTTCCATCAAGGCATCGTAGGCCACCTCTTCGGGTTTACGGCCGGTCGCCTGGGCGATGGCAGCGACGCTGGATTCGGGCGGCGGTTCGTAGGACATCACCTCGCCTGCCGAGCGAACAAACATCTTTTGCCAGCTTCGGGTTACGAAATTACCCAAATCATCGAGATTCATCGGTGCATCGTTAATAATCGCCGCACGCACTTCGGGTTTGCGGAGCTGCTCTAGGCGCGCCTCGGGCGAGAGGTCGTGGTAAGGAAGATAAGCGGCGCGATTCAAAAAGGGATGACCGGTGCCTTCCCAACATAAAATAATTCCGATGCCGCGGCCAGCGACCTGGGCGACGACCCGAGAGTCGGCGCGTTCAAGACGCTCAAGCCCGCGTCGCCAAAGCTGCGGGTCGGTGTCGATCTGGCTGAGATTAAAACTCATCGGGCGGCCGGTAAACTGCGCCAACTCATCGAGCCAATCGAGTTCGCTGGGCACTTCTTCATGCTGGGCAGCGATCTGAAACACGCCCTTGTTGCTTCGCCGCAGGGCGTCGCCAATGCCAAAAAGTTCATCTCGCCCAGCAAAGGTTCCGGGAACCGGCACCCCATCGATGGATTTATGCATTAATGTGCGTGACGTGGAAAAGCCGAGAGCCCCCGCATGTAACCCCTCTTCGACCAAAGCTGCCATGGCTTTGATATCAGCAGGGGTAGCCGTTTCGTTGCTCGCTCCGCGATCGCCCATCACATAGGCGCGCACCGCGCCATGTGGCACTTGCACGCCAAAGTCGATGGCATGGGGGCTGGACTCAATGGCCTTCATATATTCGGGAAAGGTCTCCCATTCCCACTTAATACCTTCGGATAAGGCGGCGCCAGGAATGTCCTCGACCCCTTCCATCAAACCGATCAACCAGTCTCGTTTCTCGGGTAAAACCGGCGCAAAACCCACACCGCAATTACCCATCACCACGCTGGTGACACCGTGCCATGAACTGGGCGTGAGGTAGGGGTCCCAGGTGATCTGACCGTCGTAATGGGTGTGCACATCGACCCAGCCTGGGGTGACGAGTAAGCCATCGGCGCTGATCTCTCGTTTGCCGGCACCCACTCGACCCACGGCGCTGATGCGATCGCCGTCGATGGCGATATCGGCAGTTACTGCCGGCGCTCCGCTGCCATCGACAACGTTTCCTCCTCGAATTACAACATCATGCATGATTAGGCTCCTTAGTTTTTACGGTGAATGGGAAAACCGGCAAAGGACTGACTCACGGGCATCAGTTCGAGGCGGTTAATATTTATATGGGCCGGTTGCTCGGCGACCCAAACCACGGCGCTTGCCACGTCGTCGGCCGATAAGAATTCGGTGTCGGCATACGGCACATCGGCGGCTTTCGCGTCGCCGCCAAAGCGTACTAAACTGAATTCCGTTTTACAAAGCCCCGGCTCAATCGAAGTCACGCGCACTGAGCTACCGTGCAAATCCGCACGCAAGTTCAGGCTAAACTGGCTCACAAAAGCCTTGGTTGCGCCGTAGACATTGGCTCCAGGGTAGGCGTAATTGGCGGCCACTGAGCTGATGTTGATGATGGTTCCGCTGCCGCGCTCAACCATGCCCGGCGAGATCAGCCGAGTCATTACGATAAGACCGTTAATATTGGTCTCGATCATGCGTTGCCAGTTATCGAGTTCGGCTTCATGAGCCGGCTCAAGGCCCAGCGCTAGCCCCGCGTTATTGACGAGCAGGTCGATGCTCGAAAGAGCAGGAGGCAAGCTTGCCACGGCCTCTTCGCAGGCCTTTCGTTCGGAGACATCAAAGACCAGCGGGTGGAAGTGCTCGCCCAGTTCGGCGGCCAAAGCCTGCAAGCGCTCGGCGCGGCGCCCAGTACCGATAACGCACCATCCCAAAGCGATGAGTTGGCGCGCTGTCGCCTCACCAAACCCCGAGCTTGCGCCCGTCACCATAGCTACTTTCATCGTTGATCTCCCTCTAAACAATTACGAACAGCTTCGGCGTTTTTGGCAAAACGCTTCAAGTTCTCAGAACCCAACTCAGCCGCCAATTCAGTTTCGATTTCGGCAAAGACTTCGAGCCCAGCAAGCAGCACCTCAAAGCCCCCTTCGGTCAGCTCGACTAAGCGAGCTCGGCCATCTTGGGGATCCAAACGACGCCGAACATAACCCGCATTTTGTAGCTGTGTGACCATCTGCCCCACCGCTTGCTTGGTGCTGCCCATGCGCTCGGCAAGTTCGGTGATGCGGCTGCCATGGCGGCGGTCCAGATGGGGCAGCAAGGTCGTAAAACCAACGCGCAGGTCTTCATACCCACGCTCGCGCAAGCGCTCGATCGTGCGCTCCATAACCAAGCGCCCGACTTTGACCAAGCTGTTGCCCAGACGTTGAGACTCCAGCTGTTCGGCGCGCAGGCGCAAGCTGGAAAGGCGGTCGCTGGTGGTTGTGGGGCTGTTCATGACACATTTAGTAAATGATCTTTACTAAATAGCAAGGAGCAAATCATAAACTTGTTTGGACGGCGCCTCTAGACCGGCGCCCCAAAAGGACAATGGCGGCAACCCGAATCGCAGCAAACCTTCTGGCTGAGTAGGTAATCGGCGGTCATCACTCGATAACCGCTGGCCGGGTCGCTGTAAGCCTGTTCGCCGGCGGCACAGGCTTGATCATGGGCGCGCTTAGCCGCCTCGGAGACTTTTACGGTCTGTGCTGCTTTCACGTGCGCGCCTCATGCGGAATACAACGCTGTATTGGAGCAGCATCGGGATCCAGGCAAGTTGCCCGAAAACTTGCGGGAATGGATTGGCCGCGGTCATGTTGAAGGTGAACATAACCGGCGGTTATCAATGAGGTTTTGGCAGCGCAGAAACAACGATTTAACGGTGCTGATGATGCTCGCCGTTTTTAGCTACACGAGTTCGGTTGTTGCGGCGCCAATCGGCGAGGCAGAGCTCATCACTTCAGCGCTAAAAATGCCAATAATTCAGGCAGCTGAGGCGGAAGTTGAAGAAGTTCGAGCCGCGGGGATAAAGGATGGCTTACTCGCAAACCCGCAGCTGAGTTTTCGCCGAGAAACGGGGAGCCAAGGCGCAAGCTCGCTCAACAGTTGGAGCCTGGCCGTGCCCATCGACACCGCGGGCCGTGGCGCCACGCATCGCTATGTATCGGCCTCGCTGCGGGCGCGGGCGCAAGCGAGCAGCGAAGTTTTGCGCAGCGCCCATGTTCTAAGCGTCTTGCAACAGTTTTACAGCATCGCAGCGCTGCGCGCCGAATATGAACTGCTGGACCAAGCTCAAACCGATTTCGCCGAAGCCGCGCGGGTGATTCGCCACCGGGTCCAAGCTGGAACCCTGCCCGAGGTCGCCGCTGTTCGACTCGAACTCGAAGCTGAGTTGCTGCAAAGCAAGGCCCGGCAGAGCCGCTCGAAAGCGCAAAGGCTGAGTCATGAGTTGGCTGTGCGCCTTGGTCTCGACCCCGAACAAACGACCTTTTCTGCGAAGCTCGACACCCCGTCTATCATGCCAGGAAAAACCGAAGAGCGGGCCTCGGTGCTCAGCTTAAAGCTCGCCGAGGAACATGCGCAAAGGGCGCTAAATTCGCGTTGGCGCAGTTGGATTCCTCAACTTGTTATCGGCGCTGAGGCCAATGAACAACAAGGGAGCCAAGCGCTCCTGAGTTTGGGGTTTGAGCTCCCATTTTTCGATCGCGGGCAAGCGCAGCGTGCCGAGGCAGCAGCTACCGCAGAGCGTGCACTCCGCGAAGCCCAGGCGCATGAACTCCAGACCGCTGTTGACTTGCGGCGCTCGGTCACCGCCCTGAACGCAGCGCAAAAAGAAAAACTACGCTTTCAAAGCAGCAGCAAGAATCGTCTTGAGGCCTTGATGGCAGCCACCAGCAGTGCCAACCGCCAAGGCCTGCTCTCACCGCTTGAAGTGCTGGACGCTCAACGCCAGCAAATCACTATAAAAAAGCACAATCTAGCTCTGCAGTTGCGCGTTAAAATGGTCGAACTTGACCTGCGCGCGGCTCAAGGAGAATTCGAATGAAGATGCGCCATGCGCTCTTGCTCGCCTCGCTATTCGGCGCCGCCTGCAACGAAAATCGGGATAGCTACAGCCACAGCGACGATCACCCTAAGGGGCATGACCACCACGCCGAAGGGCACGGTCATGGCGATGGACCCGTGAGCATCATCACCCTCTGGAGCGACGAGTTTGAACTCTTTGCCGAGAGCCACGGGGCCGAAGTCGGAAAACCGATTTCAATGCTCATTCATTTGACCGTACTCGACGGATTTTTACCGCTTACCGACTCAGAACTTATCCTTGAACTCGATGGCCCTGCACAACTCAGCGCCAGCACCAAAACAGCTTTTCGCCCGGGTATATTTCAACTGACGATTAATCCGAAAGTCGCCGGGCATTATAAGGGGACGCTGCGTGTTAATGGGACGATATCGGGGGTTATCGAAGGAATCAAACTCGACGTGGGGGGTGGAGACCACGGCCATGAACACGGCGATGATAACCATCATGGCGACCATGCGGAGGCGCACCACGATGAGCTGATCGAGTTTTTAAAAGACCAACAATGGGGCGTTCCTTTTGCCACCGCCTTTGCCGAGTTTGGTAAGGTCACGAGCTCCCTGCGCGTGCCCGGCCGAGTTGCCCCCCAGCCCGGTGCTAGTGCCGAGATAAACGCCACCTTAAGCGGTGAGCTAAAAGCGCCAAAAACTGGCTTTGCACTACCGGGGAGTCTCATTAAAAAAGGTCAGATTCTCGCCTATTTACTGCCAAACCCGGCTTCGCAGCGGAGCATCGCCGATGCGCGCAGGGGGCTGAGCCAGGCTCAAGGGCGGGCAGCTGCCGCGAGTAAAGCTTTGGCGCGAGCCCAAGCGCTGCTGCGCGATAAAGCGCTACCGAAAGCTCGCCTTGAAGCCGCCGAGCGCGAGCAGGTCATGGCGCAGAAATCGCTCTCCGAAAGCGCAGAACTCGTTGCGCGCTACGGCAATTCAAACCAACTCGCCTTACGCTCGCCGATCGACGGCACCTTGATCGACAGTCATGCTCGACTCGGTGCAGCCGTCGATGCCGGTACGATGATCTTTAGAGTCGTCGATATGAACGCGCTGTGGATCGTCGCACAAGTCCCCGAACACCAAGCCGGACAGTTGGGCGAAAATGGTGCGGCCGAATACCGAGTCAGCGGCGACAAGAATTGGCAAACCCTGCGCATGGACGGCGAAAACCCGTCTGCTAGCCTGGTCTCCATAGGCCAAAGCGTGCATCCAGAAACACGCAGCGTCGAGGTTATTTACACAATTCGCGACGCCAAGAATATACGCCTAGGCGCGCTGCTCGAAGTCGGTCTTGCGGCAGGCCCAGCCTACCGCGGCGTCATCATCGACAGCAGCGCCGTAATCGATAGCGACGGCCGCTCGGTGGTCTTTGTGCAAAGCGACGGCGAGCATTTTGAAGAGCGACTGGTGCGCACGGGTAAGCGCTCGGCGGAACGAGTTGCTATTCTCCAAGGTCTCGCGGTGCATGAACGAGTTGTCACAAAAGGTGCTCACCTCATCCGTCTAGCCGAGCGCGCCAGCGGCGAACAAATGGGCGGACATATTCACTGATGATGAACTGGCTACTCGGCGCCTCCCTACGCCATCGCGGCGTGGTCTTAACCCTTGCCGCTACCTTGATGGTCGTGGGCGCTTTGCGCGCCCAAGACATGCCGATCAATGTCTTTCCCGACCTCACAGCGCCGCGGGTCACGGTGATCACCGAATCGACGGGAATGGCTTCGGAAGAAGTCGAACGCTTGATCACCTTTCCGATCGAAACGGTGATTAACGGTACCGCAGGACTGCGCAGGGTACGCTCCGCTTCAGCGCCGGGAATCTCGGTGGTTTGGGCAGAGTTCGACTGGCAGACCGACGGTAATATCG
Source organism: Myxococcota bacterium (assembly GCA_028823075.1). Lineage (GTDB taxonomy): Bacteria > Myxococcota > UBA4151 > UBA4151 > UBA4151 > CACGMS01. The sequence goes on along the minus strand of JAPKCE010000018.1, from coordinate 1,842 downwards.
CCCGTCAGCGGGTAACCGAGCGCCTACAAAGCCTTGGCGATTCGCTACCTCCCGAAGCCGGCGCTACGCTGCTGGCTCCCGCCTCGTCTGTGATGGGCGAGATCGCCTTTGTGGCGCTCACTAGTGACAAGATCTCACCGATGGAGCTGCGCAGGATAGCGGATGTCGAACTGCGACGGCGGCTGCTCGGCGTGCGCGGCGTGTCGCAGGTTGCGGCGATAGGCGGCGAGGTCAAACAGTACCATGTTCTGGTGAAGGCCGACCGTTTACAGAGCTATAAACTCACCCTCAACGAGCTGCTTGAAGCGCTAAAAACGGGTAACGCCAACGCCCCCGGCGGCTATGTCGTTAACGGCGGACAAGAGTCGGTTGTGCGCGTTCTTGGACGCGCTAAAAACGCCGAAGACTTAGCAGCGATTGTCGTCGCCCAGCGCGGTGAAGTCGCGGTCCGAGTCGGCGACGTTGCTGATGTTCAAATAGGCCCTGCGCCGCTGCGCGGGACGGCCAGTTACAACGCTACACCGGCGGTGCTCGTCGCTGTTACCAAACAGCCCGATGCCGATACGGTGTCGACCACCAAACGTCTGGACCTGGCGCTCGACGGTCTGTTGCCCGTGCTCAAAGCGCGCGGCGTTACGCTGCATCGCAAAGTGTTTCGCCAACAAGATTTCATCGATCGCGCCGTAAGCAATGTAATCGGTGTTCTCGGCGACGGCGCGCTGCTGGTCATGCTTCTCCTCTTCTTGTTTTTATGGAGCGTCCGCCCCACCCTCATCAGCGCATTGGCTATCCCTTTGTCCATGCTGACAGCGGTCCTGGCCCTCGATCTTTTCGGGCTAACTTTGGACACCATGACTTTGGGCGGTTTGGCCATCGCTATTGGCGAGTTGGTCGATGATGCGATCATCGATGTGGAGAATGTCACGCGACGCCTGCGGGAGCGCGCCGCTCAGCCCGAAGAACAACGGCAAAGCACATTAGCCACAGTGCTCGCCGCCTCCATCGAGATCCGCTCGGCCATCGTCAGCGCGACCATGATTCTGATGCTGGTTTTCCTGCCGTTGCTGATGCTCGACGGTCTCGAAGGTCGGCTGCTGCGCCCCTTGGCTCTGGCTTACCTAGCCGCCATCTTGGCCTCGTTGCTGGTGGCGGTCACCGTGACTCCGGTGCTGTGTTATTTGTTGCTGCCCAAGAGCATCGAAAAATCGGGCAGCGAAGAACCCCCGATGCTGCGCTGGCTGGGCCGCGCCTACGGTCCCATTCTCGATTATTCGCTGGCGCACCCGCGTCGCGTCGTTGGCGCTGCGACCTTGGTCGTGCTCTTTGGACTCAGCGGTTTTAGCAACCTAGGCCGCTCGTTTTTACCTGAGTTCAACGAAGGCAGTTTGACCATCAATATGGTGCTGGCACCGGGAACAGCGCTCGAGCAAAGCAACGCCTTGGCGCTGCTCGCCGAAAAGGCATTGCTCGCTGATAAAGGCGTTTTGTCCGTAGGCCGGCGCACCGGTCGTGCCGAGAGCGACGAACATGTGCTCGGTGTTGAAACCACCGAACTCGAAGTGCGTATCAGCAAAGATGATACGCGCACGCGCCAGCAACTTTTTGCTGATATTCGCGAGCGCCTCAAAATTGTGCCTGCTCAATTCACCCTTGGCCAACCGATCTCGCATCGCATCGAGCATATGATATCCGGGCAGCGTTCTGCCTTGGCGATCAAGATCTTTGGCGACGACCTCGGAGAACTTAGAACCACCGCCAAGCGCATCGAAGCCGCCATCAAACCCATCCCCGGCTTGGTCGATTTAGGGGTTGAACAGGTGGTCGATATTCCCCAGCTTGTGG
>JAPKCE010000017.1 GCA_028823075.1 Myxococcota bacterium | reverse complement strand
TTGCAAAGGTGCGCTTTGTTCCTGACCTGCGGCGATCAACTCAAGGCTAAAAGGATCATGATAGCCCAAGGCGTTAGCCGCCTGCGCAACATAAAAAATTTCGTCGTTATAGGCGGTGTCTCGGGCATCTCCGTCAATCGCTACCAAACGGGTGGCGCCGCTCGCCTGTAAACCCACAACCCGCCGGTTATCATCGCTTCGGGCGTCAGCAGGGAGGCGAAGCTCGAGGCCATAAAACCCAGCTTCGAGCCCAAGGTTCAGGGTGGTAAAGGCGCTGCCGCTGGCCGGCAAGGTGACCTGGGTCGAGGCGCGGGCTTTACCGTCGATCAGCAACTCTAAGCGGCGCTTACCCGGGTTACCGATGAGCTCGACGCGCAATCGATAAGCCTTAGCGCCGCGACGGGACAGGCTTACGCTTCCTATACCCCAGTTTTTCCCCTCGCCCGGCTCAGCGACAACGCGTGTCGCTACGGCGCTCGGCAGCGGCGACCAGGCGTCGGTTAGGAGTAAAGTCTCACCCTTTATCGCCGCAGCACAAGCTCCTAAGTCGGCATAACCGAGGGGTTTATAATCACCGACAAGACCGATAACTGGGAGCGCTGAGCGAGCCTCGGGAGCTAAACGTTTCAGTCCCCAAGCACTGCAAAGAAAAAGTGCAACCGGTCGGCGTTGTGCCTGTTTCGATGCGAGCATTAAGGCGCGCTCAAAAAAGCTTTCTCCATCGTCTCCGACGGTGGCCATCGAGCCGCTGCCATCGATGAGAAGGTTGAGAGCGCTTAGCGAGCCACTCGACTCGGCGGACTTTTGACCGAGCTGAGGCAACAGAGCTGCCAGCGCGAAAGCAGCGACCCAGAGCGTGCGTAGCGCCAGCAACAACCAGCGGCGAAGACGCATCCGCCGAGCATGACGCTTCAGCGCGCGCCGCAACAATCCGATGGGTGCGAAGACAACCGGCCTCGGCGGGCGCCGGGTCAGTAAATGAATGACCAAGGGCAGCGCCGCGAGCGCGAGTAATGGCCAAAGGGCAGCAGCTAAAAAGCTCATGGCAACTGCTCCTCGAGCAGTTGGCGCAAGGGACCAAGCGGGTTCGCCGAGGTGTCGCAAAGAACCAGTCGAGCCCCGGCGCTGGCAGCACCTTCAGCGCATTCTCCATCAAAGCGCTGAAGTTCATCGAGATAGGCCGAGCGCATGGCGCCAGCATCGACAACCAACGAGGCTTCACCCTCTAGGCCTTCAAAACGAACCGCACCTTGGGTTTCAAATTTGAGCTCATCGCCGGCCAGCACGCGCAAAACAACGATATGCCAGCCACGCTGACGCTGCGAAGCCAGAGCCTGCCAAAAAGCGTCGTCGGCCTGGAGAAGGTCGGAGACTACAACCAACAAGCCGCGAGAACTTCCGCTGCACAGAACACCGGTAGCCGACGCTAAGTCGGTGCCCCCAGAGGCTGCAAACTGCTCCAATTCCTCGGCGCGAAGGTCGAGTTCGCTGAGGCTACGGAAGCGCATTTTTGCGTTGCTATCTCCACCGCCGGCGAACAGTTCCACGCTATCGCCGGCGCGCTTAGCTGCGTAGGCCAAAGCCAAAGCCAACCAACAAGAATAGCGCCATTTACTGACCGGTTCGCCGCTGACCATGCTCGCCGAAGAATCGATAAGAAGACGTAACTGCAAGCGCCTCTCGGCGCGCTGTTCGCGCAGTAATAACTGATCGCCGCGGGCGCTAGCTCGCCAATCAACCCGATGCATCTCATCGCCGCTACGCCAGGCTCGGTGTTCAATAAAGTCACCGCCCCCACCAAGGCCGCGAGCCGCGTGTCCGCCGAGTTCGGCAGCCTCGATTAAACGACGGACTTGCAGATGCAAGCGCCCTAAAAGGCTCAGCTCATCGAGTAAATTCCTGTGCTGTGAGTCGGCCACTTTACCCCAGTAAGCGCTCGGCTAGAACCGCGCCCGTGAGCCCTTCGGATTCGCCTTTAAAGTTGACGATAAGTCGATGACCTAACACCGCCGGGACGACGGCGCGTAGATCGTTCATGTCGGCTGCTGGACGGCCGGCCATCATGGCGCGTGCACGCGCAGCGCGCACCAAAAACCGACTGGCGCGCGGCCCTGCTCCCCAGCGCAAGTACTCGCGCACCAAAGAAGGTGCATCGGGCCCGGGGCGACTGCTGCGCACCAAACGAACGGCCGCGGCCAACAAGGTTTCATCTACGGCTATTTCTTCGACCATGGCCTGCATTTCAAGCAAGCGATCAGGCGACCAGACAGCGCCGATGGGAGCCGCTAAATCGGCTTCGCTCAAAGCGGCAATTTGGCGCTCTTCAGCCTCGCTCGGGTAATTCACCTCAAGCTGCATCAAGAAGCGATCGAGTTGAGCTTCGGGCAGCGGGTAGGTGCCTTCTTGTTCGATGGGGTTTTGCGTCGCGAAGACATGAAAAGGGCGGCCCAGGTCATGCTCTTTGCCGGCGATGCTCACCCGCCCCTCCTGCATAGCCTGAAGGAGCGCTGCCTGTGTTTTGGGCGGCGTTCGGTTGATCTCGTCGGCGAGTAACATCTGTGCAAAAACAGGGCCTTTGATAAACCTAAAACTGCGCATGCCGCTGCTGCGCTCCTCTTCGAGCACCTCGGAGCCAAGAATGTCGGCGGGCATCAGATCCGGGGTGAACTGGACGCGAGAAAAGCTTAAGCCCGAACCCTCGGCGACGCTCGAAACCAACAAGGTCTTAGCCAGGCCCGGGACACCGACAAAAAGGCCGTGCCCCCCCGAAACGAGACAGGTGATGAGGCCATCGACGACGCTTCGTTGACCAACAATTCGCTGCCCTACGGCCTGGCGTAATGCCTCGATATCAGTAGCGACTTGTTGCAGTTTAGCTGCAAATTCTTGACTCATTTATCATTCCTCAAATCCACCTTGACGATGGTCGTTTGGCCCAGCGTGATCATCACGTCTAGGTGGCGCTCAAGACTTAAAGCGCTGTTGCGAAGGGTAAGTTTATGGGCGCCCACACTCAAAGGGTAATCGCTAAGAGGCGAGGCCCGGTGAAGCGACTCGTCATCGATGATCACCTCAGACCAGGGGCTGGTGGTAACACTCAAAAAACCGTGCGGCTGATCTCTTTTAACGACTGCTTTGACGTTAGGAGGTGCGTGCAAGAAGGCTAGAGCTTTGGTCTCTTGGTCGATTAATGGCTGACGTTTTAGAGCCTTCGCGGCGATGCGCATGCCCTCATGAACCTCGGGGTCGAAGGGGTTAATTGCGTTGGCTAAGGCATAGGCATCTAAAGCTTGCTCAAAGCGTTCAGCCTTAACCGCCAAACGCCCTAAAAGAACATGGATTCTCGGGTCGTCCGGGCTCCGCTCGGCGCTAAGTTTCAACACCTCGCCAGCCTCTTTTAATTGACCGCTGGCGATCTGACTGGAGGCCAAACGTTGGACCAAGCCCGGGTAGCCGTAGCCAGCGCGCTTGACGCTGCGCGCATACTCAATGGCCGCGGCTTGGCGATGCCCGCGACGAAAAAGCAGATCGCCAAGGCGCGCAAAACGCCCGGCCTCACCCTCGGGGCGCGCCGGGTCATCGTCATCTGACGCCGCTCGGTTTTTTCCGAATGTCAAAGCCTGAACGCGCAGGCCGTCTCGCGTCTCGAAGCGTCGCCCCTTTAACCAGATCGCCCAGGAGCGCTCAAAGGATGCCAACCCGGCACCGCTAACCTGACGAAAGGCGAAATCGAGATCGCCGCCGCTGTCGCGCAGGCCGTCGAGGAGGAGGAGGATCGATTTTTCTCCGTACTTTTCGAGCAAGTACTCAACGGCCGTATGAACCTCGGCGAAAGCTGTAGCGGTCGCTTCTTGACTTGGTAGATAGGCCATCGACGGTGACATCTGGGCGAAGGTGATCAACTCGTCGCGGTTCAACGCCCGAGCCAAAAGAGCGGCTGAATTAACCGGTAAGGGCTCGCCAAAGGGCTTTCTCCAACCGGACTCGTGGTATTTAGCCAAGCCCTCATGCAGCCAAACCGGAACCGTATTATGACTGCGTCGGCTGATGAGTAAGTGGATCAATTCATGACTGAGGGTGTCCAGCCAGTCGTAACCGCGCAACGTGGCACGAGGGCTAATCAACATCAGACGATCAAACTTACAAAGAGCGATGGTCCCCGACGTTTTAATCGACTTCATATCCAAGGTCGAAACCGCACTAAAAGCCTCGGCGCTAGGGTAAATTCCGACCGAGATAGGAGCCGTGATCTTCACACCAAAACGCGGCGCCAAAACGTCGATCGCCTGGTTCAAGGCTTTTAATAAATAGGGTACCAACACCTCATCCGCACCCGGGCTCATGCGCAACACGACACGCCCCCCACTATGGCGAACGAAATTTTTGGTGGTCTCAAAGGTGGCTCTAATCAGCTCGTATTGCCCCGGCGACCGGCCGCTCGTGACCTTCGCCCGACGCATTAAATCAAGGGCATCTGCGTAGCGTTGTTGATGAAACTTTACCCGAGCAGCAGCGGCTTGAATCGCCGGGATTTCGGGCATAGCAGCCAGTAAAGGCTCGATCTTGATCGCTGCTTGCTCAACCTGCCAGGCATTGAGCAATATTTGCACTTCTTCTTCCGGCCCGGCCAAAGCCGATGTTGCGAACAACAGAATTACACCTATCCTCATCATCGTACCAACTCCCGATAATAGCGATCGACGGCTGTCTTGCCCGGTCCAGCAAAGCCCTCATTCCAAGCTTCGATAATCTCATCGCGCCAGAGTTCACTGGCGCCCTCTTCAGCCTGAGGAATCTTGACCCGCTGATCACGACGCCCGGAAGACCCCTGTTTTTTTGGCGGACCCTTACGCCCTTGTCCCCAAGGCATCGGCATGCCCCCGGAGCCGCCGGAGCCCGCTTTGCCCATCTGCTTCTTGAGCGACTCAAGGGCTGATAAGACCTGGCCCTGAGCACCATCAGCTCCAGCGCCATCGGCCGAGCCCAGAGCCCCTGATGCTTGCCCGGATGAGCCCTTAGCCTTTGCCAAGGCCTCCATGGCTTCCTCGCCGAAAGCCGGTGACATGCTGTTGAGTTCTTTCATCAGCTTACCCAATTTACCCAAGCGCTGACTCAAAGCCTGCTGTTCTTTTTCGCCCCCTCGAAGGCCGGCTTTCTCGCGGCGATTCATCAACTCATGCTCACCGGGAAGCAGTCTCTCGAGCAGATCGATGGCCGAATCTACGCGCTCCATGGCACGAGCCTGATGCTTCTTTGCGGCGCGGCGTTTGAGGCCAGGCTCATTGAGCAACCACCCCAAACTCTCAAGCCGCCCCTGAGCTGGCCGAAGACCGTGGAGGGTTTCCGAAAAACCATCGGCTGCCAAAGCCTTATCGGCGCGCTCGAGCATGGCGGCGATCCCTTTAACTTGGCTTTTCAGCCAATCTTCAAGATGCGTCATCTGAGCTAGCTCGCCGCGCCCTTCGGCCAATAACCGCTGCAATTTCTTGCGCAATTCATCGAGGCTGCCGAATTTTGAGAGGTGCCGTTTATGGGCTTGCCGACGAACCTGCTGAACTCGCTGCCGAAGCCGTTTTTGTCGGTCCGTGATGAACTTTAATTGCTCTTTGACCTGCTTGCCCTTGGCCAGAGCCTGCTGCCATTCCTTACCACCAAAACGCTCGGCTGCTCCCTCCACTTGACGCTGAACTTCGCTGAGTGCTTCGGTCATGGCATCGAGCGCCGCCATCGCTTCATCAACTCGCCCTTCACGCACCATGGCCTCAAGCTTATCAAGCTGGTTTTGGACCGACTTTTTTTGCATCGCATCTTTGTTTATATATTGCTCGCCAACGACCTTTTGCATGCTCGCCATCTTGCGGCCCAAGGCTTCTAAACGGCGACGGATGCTGCGGATGGACGCGAGGATCTGCTCCTGTAACCCAGCATCGTCCGAGGCATCCCGGTAGCTCTCGACCAAGCGCTGCAAAGCCGTCCTCTCGGCGCGTAACGTTTGGTGCATCATCGCCAATTGCTCGAGGCGGCGCTTGCTCAGGAGATCATCGAGAAAGAGCAGGTCTCGCTCCATTCGATCTTCGCTCTGGGCGGCGCTCGCTAACCCTTTTTGATAAGCTTTAACCTGCTTCACCAAACGCTTTGTCACTCGCTCGACCGCCCGTTGTAGAGCTGCTGAGTCCAGACGAGAGTCCGCCAATTTTTCAGCGAGTTTAGCGCCTTTCGCTAGGGCTTTAAGCGTTGCCAAAGACCAAGGGTCAGGCTTTTCGCTGAGCGTCAGCAAAGGCGCTAACCGATCGACCAAAGCTGAAACATAACGATCGAGCTCCTTCAAAAGTCCGTCGAGCCGTTTGCCCGGGTCGAACAGATGAATACGATGCCAAAGGCTACGCCCCTTTCCAGGCCCGGTGACGTCATTATTATCGCTCATCTCGACCAACCAGTTGAGGGTATCGCCGGGTCGCAAACCCAGGGCCTCGAGATCTAGGCTACCGCGATGGCGCATTTCGGTGCTCGTTCGCGCTAACACAAGCGGCTTACTCTTCTCCTCTTCGCTGCCATCCATGCGGTAAATTATCTGGCCAGAGGCGATACCATGATCATCTGAAGCCTCGATGAGAAATTCCACCACCACCGCCGCATCAAGCTCAAGCGGCTCTTCTGGAAACGAACGAACCACGCGCGGTGGCTTATCCGGGATGACGGTTAATCGATGCCCACTTTTTTCGACGATCTCCTCGTCCTCAACGGTCAGCGCCAGTCGATAAACGCCACTTCGCCGAGCCAGAAACTCGCCACTTACCCAGCCAGCCTCGTCGATGTCCATGGCGACTCGCAGGCCATCGATCAATAAAGCTGCTGCTTGAGGTGTTTGCTCTAAATTATTCTGGGCTCGCAACTGTACCCGCGTGCCTTGTGGTAGTTCGAGTTCGCCATCGCTCCCCGACAAGCGATCATCATCTCGCCCTAAGTAGGCGGGATAAAGCAACGTCACCTCGAGTTCACTAAAGCGCGCCATGCTTCGCTGCACCTCCGCGGCCACGCTGCTGGTACCCCAAGCCTGGGCCAATGCGGTACCGCGATCATTTGCAAGCCACACGCCACCAAGAAGACAGATCACCAGACACAAAGGGACCAAGCGACGCAACGCTATAGGGAAGAAATTTAACGGCTCAATATCGACGCCGTCGAGCGCTTGAGCGACAGACTCGATGGCAAGAGCAACCGCCGCGTCGCTGCCAGATGAACGATGGCCAAGAGCCAATTGTAAGGCTGCTGCCTGGTCGTCTTGCAGCAACCCTTTATTCTGTAGAAGGGAAACAAAACTCGAACTCTGGCCGCGCCGAAACCAGGGGAGCCAAGCGAAGAAGAAAAGAGGTAAAGCTAGGCAGGAAAAGAGGAGCAAGCCAAACAGCAAACGGCGCCCTGCAACCAAGTCGGGGAGCATTAATGCGCCGATAAACAGCATCAAACCAAGGCAAAGGCCGAGACAGGCAGCAACCAGCAGATCAACGCTGAGCAGACGCAAACGCAAGCGCCAAACGGCGCGACTGAGGCTTTCCGCCAGCGTCACCATCTTGCCTTTCCTCCGCCTTTCGGGCGATTGCACATTTAGCACATAAACACGGCGACTGGATTGCACATTCCAGGCAACCCCGTCGAACTCTTTCGTGTGATGATAAACAACCTTGAATAGGAAGCGTAATGGCAGCGTCAAGGGACGAAGACAAAGAACGAGAACGCGCCAAAGAACAGGCGCTCATCGCTCGGGCTTCGTCGGGAGATCATGCGGCTTTTCAGGCACTTGTTGAAAAGCACCAGGGGAGGATGTTTTCAGTGGCTTTACAGTTTGCTCGCGAGAACGATCGCGCCGAGGAATTAGTGCAAGAAACATTGGTGCGCGCTTGGACGCATCTACCGCGCTTTCAGGGCGGCGCTAGCTTCTTCACTTGGGTCTACCGAATCATGTTCAACCTCAATATCGATCATCACCGGCGACAAAAGAGGCGAAAAACCGGTGAATACGATGATTCGGTCGCTCGCGGCGTCGTCGATCATGGGCTAGGGCATGCTGGCCAGCCTATGGAAGACGGAGTCAAAGCAACTCATCGCTCCGAATTACGCAGCATCATCGACGCTGGTTTGGCGCAAATTTCCGAGGCTCATCGGGTGGTTTTGATACTTCGTGAGATCGAAGAGTTGAGTTATGAAGAAATTTCCGAAACCCTACAGGTGCCAAAAGGAACGGTGATGAGCCGTCTTTTTCACGCTAGACGTAAACTTCTTGAGGTGGTTCAGCCGATGCTAGAGCAGGAGGATATTCATGTCTCGGGATGAACTCGAAGGCTTAATGCTGATGCTCGACGGCGCGCTAGAGCCTGCCGACGAAGCGATGTTACGAGCCCGACTTGTCGATGACCCTGCGCTGGCCGAGCAATGGCGGGCGCTGCAGCTTATGCAGAGCGAGCTCAAAATCGGTCTGCAAGCGGAGCTGAGCCCTGATTTTACAGCAGGGGTTATGAAGAAGGTGCGTCAAAGCCAACAGGTGAGCCCAGGGCTCATGCATCAACTGCTCAACTTTCTCAGCCGCCCCATCGCCATCCCGATCGCCGCGAGCGCTGCCTTTGCGCTGATGTGGGCCGTCGGCATGCCCAAACCTAGCGACAATATAGGCTTACAGGCTCCAAGCGTTGCTGCCGAAACCAGCCCCGCAAAAAACGACTTCGCATTTAGCGAAACCGAAATCGAATCGATCGACAACCCCACCAATATAAATGTCCTAGTGCTCGCCGCTCCGGGCAGCCGAAACCGCGTGATTTGGCTGTCTCAGCGCAACATCAGCGACGAAGGGTAAAACGCTATGCGCCTACTCACCATCCCCCTCCTCTTGGCTACCTGCCTAATCGCCGACTCGGCGCTGGCTGAAGAACAGTTCAAGATGAGCATCCGTGTGATTCACGCGACCAAATCAGGTCAGCGTTTAGACCCCAGTTTGATGGATCTAAAAGCTGACCTTGCGCAGCTCGCCTTCACCTCTTTTAAGCTGCTGGACGGCCATTCAAAGACGGTCTTTGATCGCGAGGTGGTCGCCCTTGAATTTCCTGGTTCCCGCTGGCTCGAGGTTCGCACTCAAGGGGTCGCCAAAGACGGTGGTCTAAAAATATCGCTCAAAGTTCGCGACTTAAAATTCAAGGCGAAAGCCAAGGTCGGCGCGGGCAGCACGGTCCTTCTTGGCGGACCGCCCCATCAAGGCGGGTCGATCATCCTGGCGGTGACAGCGACCAAGCTTTAGCGGTCGCGCAGCAACACGTTGCTCGAGCGCAAACGGCGCATTAATACCCGGCTGACCATTTCAAAGAAAATCGCCCGAAACTCCTGATCGGCTGCTTGCAAAGTCTCACGCTGGACTTTTAACAACACGGTGGTCTCAGCAGCCACGGCGCGAGCTTCTCTCGGGAGCGATTCGAGCAGACCCATCTCACCGAAAATGCTTCCGGACTCCACGGTTTCAACCTCTTTGTCGCCCAGACAAAGGCTGATGGATCCGGCGAGAACAAAAAACATGGCATCGGAGGGGTCGCCCTCTTCGAAGAGGACCTCTTTTTCTTGCAACTGTTGTGCGCTCGCGCCGTGGAGAAGGTGCACTATAGCGGTCTCGGAGAATGTCTGGAAACCCTGTGAAGCAAGTAGTTTTGCAAGCAACTCGTTCTCTTCTCGAGGCTTACGAAAGCGCGCTACAGCATGTGCTAAAGCCGCCGCGGTGACGGGCGGGGCGACGATCTCGAAGCCCTCGTAATCACCCGCGGCGTCGTCCTCTTCCCAGCCGAGTAAAAAAACCGGCGCATGACAATGCTCGCGCAGCTTTTCAACCAACTCATCATCGATTTTCAGTCCAGGCAGAGGCCCATGTAGGATGACCAGACCAAACTTTTCTTTTTTGACCAATTTCAAAGCCCGCCAAAACTCGGGAAGGCAGGTCAGTTCATCGTAACCGAGAGGGTTGAGAGCCCTCTCAAAAAGCTTGCTCAGCGACGATGCTCCGCTGACGTACAACACTTGACGACTCAATTATTTCCCCTCTCGCCGGTACAGGCTAACGATTGTTACCCCTTCGCGGTCGGCTACGGCAACCAACCTTGCATCGACACGACTGCGTATTGCGCTAAGTACCCAATCCGAATCGGGCTGATGAAAAGTGAACCACCACTGAGCGCGGCTCATATGCAAAGTGAAACGTAGATCGGCGCGCAATATACCATCGCGCTGATATGCCTTGAAACTGTCTTCATTCATACGATCGCCAAAGATCTTAGCGCCTTGTTTCGCCTCGGCGTTGATGGTCGCCAGCAAAGGACGCAGGCCGCCGCCCCAAAACTGGCGCTGCATACCCAAAGCCGCAGCACCGCGAAGCCCGAAGGCCAATTCGCTATAAGCGGCTATACCATGGGGGTGAGCTCGCGCCGTTGTGACCGCCCCAGGCAGCACCAGCAAGGCGATGGTCAAAGCCGGGGCCCAAGGTCGCAACTTCGCTAAGTGAGCAAGTATAGGGGCGCAAAAAAGGGCAGCCAGCAGGGCCGCGAAAGGCAAGGCATTCATCCAATGCTTGGTGCCGCCGAAGATGGGCACGCTCGGCGCAGCGATGAGCAACACCGGGATGCATAGGTTGAGCAGTAAAAAAGCGCCTTTATCGTGACGATCACTGCTGCCCCACCACAAACGATGAAGCATTTGACGGCTTTGCTCGAAGAAGCCACCGCAACAAGCCACGACCAGAGGTAGGCTCAGGGTGAGGGCGGACATCACCAGCGGGAAAGTTATAGGAAAAGGTGGCTCCCACAGCCCGGCACCAAAATAGCGCACGGGGTAATGCTCGTGGTGAAGGTGAAAGTTGAGGTAAAAACCGATGCGTTCGAGAGGGGCCGGCCAGAGGTAAGGCCAGTGTAATAAAAATACCAAGGGACCGATCAAGCCCATCGCCAAGACCCACCAGGGAATGACCGGCAAAGCGAAACCATGTGCCCCATCGACAGAAGCCGGCCGGTAGCCGCGCAGTAAAGCTTCACGATGCAACCAGAGCCAGTGTAGCAACAGTAAAATCGGGAAAAACAGAACGTTGTGTTTGGTCGCCATCGCCAAACCAAAAACCAAACCTAAGCGTAAGTGGTGATCCTCGCGATACAGCCAAGCAAGGGCGACAGCGAGCCACATGGTGATCACCGCTGCATCAAAACACGCCAACTGACCGTGGTAAAAATAGCGCGGTTGGAAAGCCAGAAAAAGAGCTGCGAGCAAACCTGTTCGAACGCCACACCAACCGACGCCGAGAAGAAAAGTTAGCGCCACGCCAAGAGCGCTCATAGCGATACCAGGCAGACGCATAGCGGTGATCTCGGAGGTCCAACCCAAGACCTCGTGGAACAGACTGTAAGAGGCGGCAAAGAGCGTCTTCATAAGCACGGGGTGCTCGTGATTATAGCTCCAATGTTTATCGATAGCTTGAGCGCTAAATGCTTTGCTGGGCTCTTCGACGATCTGCTTAAACCAACCCGAGTACTCATGGGCTGCTTTGAAATAATAGCCTTCGTCGCGGGTCACGCCCGTCTGCATCTGAGCCAAGATGAGCAGCAGCATATAGACCAGCGCCAAGAGCAGGGCGACACGGTAGTGTTGGCTTGAGACCGGCTTCATAATGCCCATCCCACGCTCAGAGCAATCTCGCTTCCCTGCGGCTCTTCAGCCTCCAAGATGAGGTTCACTTCGCCTTGATCATCGCTGATAACCTGGAGCTTATGCATGGCGCTGTAAAACGGTAATTGCTTGCTTGTTATGTCGCTCCCCACGAGGCGCAGGTTCACTGCTGATCGAGCGTGGCGATGACCATGGGCGGTGAGGCCTACGCCCCCGATCAAACGCCCCCCCGCCGGCATTTTGAATCGTAAGACCAAAGGTTCTTTGCCCAAAGTAATCTTAAATCCTTTGGCAAAAGGGCCGTCGAAGGCGAGCTCTGAAAACTGCACTTTAGCGCCTTGGCTCGAACATACTTTTCGTTTGCGACTCAAGCTACAATTGCCAATTTTAGGCCAAGCAAAGGGCTGCGATTTAGTTTCGCGCTGCAACAATACGGCACGTAGACCCCGATGTTCGAAACTTTGAACGACGACGACGCCTTCGGGGGCTGACCAGGCAGGAGCATCAGCACTACGATATAACCATAAACGACCAAAAGGACGCATCAGGTCTTGGCGTCCTAAGCGCCGCTTAGCTTGAGGAACCAGGTGCTGCAGATCAACCGCCCACGAACGTTCCCACGCGGGCAAGAAGGCAGCCTCATCACCAGCTTGATAATGCGCCTTGGTGGTCTCGATTAAAACCTGACGATCGGCGCCGCTAGGGGCCCTTAACCAGGTTATTGCCTGGATACCCCAGGCGGCGCTCAGCGCCAGCACCATCACGAAGAGACGAATCATCGGGTTGCGCGTAACGATACTGCAGCGCTCAGGCCGATCATGGCATCGATAACCTCACGTTCTTCGCCCAATAACTGCCGCCGCATACGGCGCAATCGCAGCCAGCCGGCCAGCCCTTTGAGCAGCGCATAGCGCGCTTCGGCTTGAGCATACCAACTCGGCGGCGTGCGGCCGGTCTCCCAGGTGCCGCCAGCGAGATATAATGCCCCTCGGCCCGGCCATTCCCAGTTAAGCCGCGCCTCAAAACGTTTCATCGAGGCCTCACCGAAAGGATCTTTAGCGAGGCGCAGAGTTAAGCCGTTTTTGGACGCATTTTGCAAAGTCATCTCGAGACCAAAGCCAGGCTCGTTGCTGGCTGCCGGACGAACAAAGCCCTGCTCGTGGCGAAACAGGGCATACAGGTTGTCATACGGTCCGGCCGGCAAACCATCGCCGCTGCGTCGGCCCTCCAAACGAACGGCGATGCGCCAATTACGCTCATACCAACGAGCTAAGATTCCGATATGGAGACGGCTGCGATAGGCCCAGGTCGGGCCCAAACCCATGACACCATCGACATACAAACCGACCCGGTGGTCGCGCAGGCGCCATAAGGTTTCGAGATCCAAACCCAGACGCCCGTCAATGCCAGCGTCCTGAGGTAGAGCGGGTTTAGGGTCAACGGCCAGCGTCATGCCGGCGCTAGGAATCCAAGAGCTGCCCGCATCGACGGAAAGCAAAGCTGCACGCAGATGGCCGAAGAGCAACCCCGGGTCGCTGATTCGGTCGACGGCGATCTGGCCGGCGAGGCGAGCGCCCCGCCAAACCGCCGACAGCCCTGCGGCTTGATGATCGGGATGGCCGCCGGCACGATAACCGTCGACGACGCTGCCATGGCCGGCACCGAGCAACAAACGGCCGCCGCGTAAACGAAAAGCTTCACCGCCGACATCCAAGGCCTCGAGCAAGGACGAGAAATCGCCGATTTCATCCCAATCGCTGGCTCGCAAACGCAGGCCTTCGGATGCATCATAGATGCCCCGTAGCGGGACGGCTAAGCGCAAACTCCAGCCCTTGTCCATCAAGCCCAATTCGCCGCGCAACTCGACCCCGAAGGATTCGTCGAGGTAACCGACCCCCACGCCGAGCCCGGGTTGAGCGGTTATGCTGGCCAGGATTAAACTCAAGCTGATGAGCACATCGCACCCCTTTGCAAAGAAAACCTTAAAGCTTGCATCGGCCCAAACGCTGTCTAGGTTGAGCCCGTAGGGAGTAAAGCTCATGTGGAATCAGTTCAAGACCCTCGTTTTGTTGGCCAGCATCAGCGGTATTTTGGTGGTGGTTGGCGGCGTCTTCGGCGGGCGTATGGGCATGATCCTCGGCCTCGGCTTAGGCGCCTTCATGAATCTGGTAAGCTGGTGGAAATCGGACGCTCTGGTGATGCGAATGACCGGTGCCAAAGAGGTACCCCTCGGCTCCATGCCAGAACTGCACAGCATCGTTGAAGAGCTAGCCTTACGTGCCGGTATTCCCAAACCCAAAGTACTCTACGTCGACGACGGTACCCCCAACGCCTTCGCCACCGGTCGCTCTCCGCGACACGCAGCCGTCGCGGTTACCCGCGGCCTTGTTCAGACACTGGACGAACGCCAATTACGCGGTGTTCTAGCCCATGAGTTCGCCCATATTATTCAGCGAGATACCTTGATTTCGGCGATCACCGCGACCATCGCTGCAGCCATCACGCTACTCGCCAACCTGGCGCAATGGGCTGCTATCTTCGGCGGCGGTCGCGACGACGACCAACACCCTTTGGCGATGATCGCTACCGCCTTGCTGGCGCCGGTGGCAGCCATGTTGGTACAGATGGCCATCAGCCGCACGCGGGAATACCGCGCCGACGCTGTTGGCGCCGAGCTTTGCCAAGACCCGCTGGCCTTGGCCTCGGCGCTGGAACTCATCGATGGAGTCGCCAACCAACGGGCATCACGCGGCTTGGTCGTCAATCAGCCCAGCGTCAGCCATATGATGATCCTGGGTTTGAATTTTGGCGGTTTGTCGCGATTTTTCGCGACCCATCCTCCGATGCATCTTCGAATTCAAAAACTGCGCGCAATGGGCGGTCGGTTTTCCTGAAAAACGAGACAGTACCCCCATCGAAAGCCTTTGATTTTACACTATACTGACTTTGGTCTAGGCTTTGCATTAGCGAATGCATGCCGATTCACGCCCTCGCCTTATGCCTCGCCCGCCTGCCGGCACTTATCACCCTGCTCTGGGTTCACCCTCCCTGGTTTTGGCCCTTGCCTGCGGCGGCGATTATCGGCGCCGAGATCATCTCTAATGGGGCGGCGCTGAGCTTTTCGTTCAATCAGCGCTCGCCTCGCTGTTGGTGGCTCGCCGAGTTCGGTTATGTCTTAGCTTGGACGCTTTTCTCACTTATCGATGCTTCTGGGTTTACTGGTCTTTCTGGCTCTGGTAAGTCAACTC
>JAPKCE010000356.1 GCA_028823075.1 Myxococcota bacterium | reverse complement strand
CATGAGCGCATACTGGGCCGATTGGCTGCAACTCTTCGTCCGCTGGACCCATTTCACCGTCGGGGTCGCTTGGATCGGGGCGTCGTTTTACTTTAACTGGCTTAATAACTCGGTACGCGCCCCGGAAGAGGAATCCGAAGGGGTGATCGGCGAGGTTTGGGCCATTCACGGCGGCGCCTACTACCGGGTGACCAAGCACGACCGCAACATGCCTCGGCTGCCTAAAACCCTGCACTGGTTCAAATACGAAGCTTATTTCACCTGGATCACCGGCTTTATACTCCTCGGCCTCATCTACCATATGAATGCCAAGGCCTATCTGATCAAAGCAGGCACCGACATGAGTGTTGGCATGGCGACCATGATCTCAGTGGGCAGCTTGGTGGTGGCTTGGCTGGTTTACGATGGCATCTGCCGAAGCCCCTTAAAAAAGTACCCGGTACTGTTTGCCGCTCTCGGTTTTGCCTTGATGACCCTCGCTGCCTACGGCTTGCATCAGGTGTTTTCGCCGCGGGCTGCCTATATTCATGTGGGCGCGATGATCGGCACCTGCATGGCAGCCAATGTGTTCTTTGTAATTATCCCGGGCCAGCGCGCCATGGTGACGGCTATTGAAAAGGGCGAAGAGCCCGATATTCGCTACGGCCAAGCGGGCTCTTTTCGCTCCTTGCATAACAATTATCTGACGCTGCCGGTTCTCTTCATCATGATCTCAAGCCACTTCCCGATGACCTTCGGGCATGGGCAAGCCTGGGCTGTGCTGGCTGCACTGGCGCTGATTAGCGCCTCTGTCCGCCATTGGTTTAACCTGCGCGGCAAAGGTACCAACAACGTCTGGATCTTACCGGTGGCAGCGCTCGCCGGGCTTTCGTTGGCTTTCGTTATCCAACCGACACCGCGCCAGGCGCCTGCGGTAGCGGCCGCAGTCCAACCCGCGGTAGACTTTGCGCCCGTCGCCGAAATCTTTAAACAGCGCTGCGTCAGCTGCCACAGCGCCAAGCCCACCCACGTTACCGCGCCGATAGCGCCCAAAGGCGTGATGTTCGATACGCCCGCGCAAATTGCCGCTCGAGCGCTCCAGATTCGAGCACAGGTCGTGGATTCCAAGATTATGCCCCTGGGGAACCTGACGCAAATGACCGATGCTGAACGAGAAGTTGTTGCTGCGTGGCTCGACGCTGGGGCGAAAGTCCCTTGAACGCCTTTGCGCTACGCAGCAGCCGCGTCATCGTCGATGGCAGCGAGCGCAAGGCCGCAGTGGTCATCGATGAGGGCCGCATCGCCGCCATCGTCGAAGGCCCTGTGCAGGTCCCCGTTGAGGATTTGGGTGATCTCGTATTGATGAGCGGTCTTGTCGATTGCCACGTGCATATCAACGAACCCGGACGCACAGAATGGGAAGGCTTTGAGACCGCAACGCGAGCCGCTGCGGCGGGCGGCATCACCAGCGTGATCGATATGCCCTTGAACTGCACGCCAGTCACAACAACCGCTGACGCATTGCAACAAAAGCTTATCGCCTGCGCACCTCGCATCTGGGTGGATGTTGGTTTTTGGGGTGGTGTTGTCCCGGGCTCCGAGGCGCATCTTGAAGAGTTGGCTAGCGCTGGGATTCGCGGCGCCAAATGCTTTTTAATTCATTCAGGAATCGACGACTTCCCCGAGGTCAGCCGCGACGATTTACGCGCCTGCATGCCGATCCTGCGCGACGCCAACCTACCGCTCTTGGTTCATGCTGAACTCGACTTAGGTCAGGACCCAGCCGACGCCTATGGAGACGCTCAGGATTACTCGCGCTTTCTACGCTCGCGCCCAAGATCTTGGGAAGACTCGGCCATCGCCATGATGATCGAACTCTGCCGCGAAACGCGCTGCGCCGTACATATTGTGCATTTAAGCTCTGCCTCTGCCTTGCCGATGATCGCCGCAGCGCGCGCTGAAGGGCTACCACTTACAGCAGAGACCTGTCCCCATTACCTCTGCCTAAGCGCCGAGGAGGTGAGTTATGGAGACACCTCTTTTAAGTGCTGCCCGCCAATTCGCGAAGCGGCGAATCAAGAGGGTCTATGGCGAGGACTCGAAGAGGGTGTGATCGATTTCATCGTTTCCGATCATTCGCCTTGCACGCCGCATCTCAAACTACCCGAGCGCGGCGATTTCATGGAGGCTTGGGGCGGTATTGCTTCCTTGCAACTCGGCCTAAGCAGCATATGGACCAAGGCGCGCGAGCGCGGTTGGCAACCCGCTGACCTGCAACGTCTGATGAGCGCAGCGCCTGCCCGTTTGGCTGGCCTTGACCATAAGAAAGGTGCGCTGAGGGTCGGTCACGATGCTGACTTGGTGGCCTGGGATCCCAACGCAAGGCGCTGCCTACAGGCTAGCGACCTGCACCATAAACATAAAATCTCCCCGTATATAGGAAAGCAGCTCGACGGCGTCGTTTTGGCGACCTGGTTGCGCGGGGAACGCGTCTTCAACGAGGAAAGCTTTGGCACCTCACCGACGGGGCAAGCCCTGATGAAAGAAACGTCATGAGCGAAACCCACGCCACGCCTTCGGTCTTTGGCAATTTAACCGACTTGCTCAGTGCCGATTTGGGCGGACAAGCCTTGATCTGTAGCGATGATTTTTTCGCATCCATCGCTAACCTCACCCAAGCCGTGGAACCCGAATGGCGAGAAGAGGCCTTTACCGAGCGCGGCAAGTGGATGGACGGCTGGGAGAGTCGCCGAAAGCGGTCGCCGGGTAACGATTGGTGCATTTTGCGCCTGGGCGCGCCCGGACAGATTCGCGCCATCGACATCGACACGCGACATTTCACGGGCAACCATGCACCATTTGCGGCGCTGGACGGCTGCGTAGCCCCAGCTGAGACCACGGACGAGGCCTTGCGCGACCAAGCCGAATGGGTGGAGCTACTGCCCCCGTCGCCTTGTAAACCAGGCGGTCCCAATCTGTTCTCCCTGAGCGCCAGCGGCTCCTGGACACATGTGCGTCTGCGCATTTTCCCAGCCGGCGGCGTGGCCCGCCTTCGCTGCTTTGGAATCGCCGATGCCCCGGATTCGGCGCTGGAGATTGATCTCGCAAGCGCTGCAAATGGTAGCCGAGCCATCTGCTGCTCGGACCAATACTTTGCAGACATGAACCAGCTCATCTCAACGCAACCGGCTCTCAATATGGGCAGCGGCTGGGAAACCAAGCGCCTCAACCGAGTTGGCGAGGATTGGCTCGTGTTGCAACTTGGGCAGCCCGGCGGCA
>JAPKCE010000355.1 GCA_028823075.1 Myxococcota bacterium | reverse complement strand
CGTCCGCAAAGGTCAAACCCTATGCATCATCGAAGCGATGAAGCTGATGAACGAACTCGAAGCCGAATGTGACGGTGTGGTCGAAGCGATTCTTGTAAGCAACGCAACTGCCGTGGAACATGGTCAGGCCTTGATCAAAATCCGCCCGGCCTAGGCTATTAATTTATGACCTTTTCAAAGATCCTCATCGCTAACCGAGGCGAGATCGCCATGCGCATTATCCGCGCAGCGCGCGACTTGGGCATCCCCACGGTCGCCGTCCACTCAACAGTCGACCGGGAAAGCCCTCATGTGCGCATGGCCGACGAGGCTTTTTGCATCGGCCCAGCGAGTAGCGCCGAGAGCTATCTCAATATCCCGACGCTGCTCTCGGTTTGCGAAGTCACAGGCGCTGACGCAGTGCATCCTGGCTACGGCTTCTTATCCGAAAACGCCCAATTCGCGGAACTCTGCGAAGTGAGCGGCATCACCTGGATCGGCCCTCCTCCATCGGCGATCAACGCCATGGGCGATAAGATCCGCGCCCGAGCGCTAATGCTCGAAGCGGGCGTGCCCATCCTGCCGGGCACCCCCGGCGCCATCAACGATGTTGAAGAAGCCAAACGACTGGCCACAGAAATTGGCTTCCCGATGATTCTAAAGGCCGCAGCTGGTGGTGGCGGTCGTGGCATGAAAGTGGTCGAACGCGTCGAAGACCTAGAGCAGAGCTGGCTCACATGCTCAGCTGAAGCGGCAGCGGCCTTTGGCAGCGGCGCTGTGTATATGGAGCGTTACCTGCGCAGGCCCAGGCACGTCGAGTTTCAGATCGTCCTCGACCAATATGGTGCTGGGGTGCACCTTTTTGAGCGCGAATGTTCGGTGCAGCGACGGCATCAAAAACTCCTGGAAGAGGCGCCTTGCGTGGCACTCGACGCTGAGACCCGCAAACGTGTTGGTGGCCTCTGCGTCGAAGCTAGCCAGAAAATTGGCTACGTCGGCGTGGGCACTTTTGAGTTCTTATATGACACCGACGGCTCGATGTTTTTCATGGAGATGAACACCCGTATTCAAGTGGAGCATCCGGTCACCGAAGCGATCACCGGTATCGACCTGGTGCGGTTACAGATCGACATCGCTCGCGGCGCCCATCTGCCCTTTACCCAAGATGAAGTACCGGGTCCCTTTGGTCACGCTATGGAGTTTCGTATCAACGCCGAAACCCCCGATAAATTCCTGCCTTCGCCAGGTACTATCACCGCCTACGAGCCGCCTGGCGGGCCGGGTGTGCGCATCGACGGCTTGGCGCATGCCGGCTACACCGTACTGCCACATTACGATTCCATGGTCGCCAAGCTCATCATTCATGGCGCCAACCGTGAAGAATGCATGCAACGAGCCCGTCGAGCCCTTCATGAATACCGCATCGAAGGCATCGCTACGACCATCCCCTTTCATCAGCGAGTTCTTGAAAACGAGAGCTTTGTTCGAGGCGAATACGACACCCACCTCGTGACCACCATGTAAAGGCTAGCGGTATGATTTTTCTCTTCGCGCTTCTGACATCTGCCGCTACCAGCACCTTCACTAGCGACGATAAGCGCTGCCCAAACCAACTCGAATGTGAACTGCGTTGCCCCGAGGTCTCGGTTCAGGCTCAAGGACAGAGCGCAGCGGGCCTAGAGATGGCCTTTTGTGACCCCGTGGGCATGCGGGTCATCTGGCTCAACGACAACCGAAAATCGAGCCAAGGCGAGCGCTACGGCAAGCAGCGCACCGGCCCATGGCGGTTTTGGCACGCTAACGGAAAGCTCAAGGCGCTGCGCCGCTTCGCCGATTCAGGCGCCGAAAACGGCAAACAGCAACGATGGTTTGAAAACGGAAAAAAGGCTGCCGAATCGAACTTCGATAACGGCCTAAAACAAGGTGATTTCTTAGAATGGCATGCGAACGGGCGTAAATCCTCAACACGCCGTTTTGAACAGGGTAGTTTAGTCGGCACTTTGCAGTATTGGCATGCGAACGGCCGCTTGGCAGCGCGCGGCGAGGTGAGCGAGAAGAGCATCGCCTGGTCGCGTTTTTACACCAGCGGCAAAAAAGGCTTAGTGGGCAGCGTTGAGGCCAGCGGTAAGCGGCTCCATAGCCAAACTGAAACTCGGCCCATCGGTGAATGGACCTTGTGGTTTTCCAACGGGCGCAAGCAGATGCAGGCCAATTTTAAGGGCGGGGCTCTCGACGGGGTCTATAAACGCTGGTTCAACTCCGGAAAGCCTCTGCTCGAACAGTCCTTTTATCGAGGCCAGCCGCGAGGGCAGCGCCAGACCTGGCATGCCAACGGTGAGCGCTCTCAAAAACAGAACTTCGCGGAAAATGGCAAAGCTGAAGGCGCTTTTAAGTCCTGGTATGCCAGCGGAGCAGCATTCGAATCGGGCAATTATCGAACCGGTAAGCGCGCTGGCCTTTGGCGAACCTGGCATCGCAACGGAGAACTCGCTGAAACCCAAAATTTCAAAGGCGGGCGCGTAAAATCTCAAACCTTTGATCGTTACGGCGTCAAAACCGCAGAAGGCGAGCGCCAAAACGGGCGACGCATTGGGACCTGGACCGAATACGATGGCTACCAAACTAAGCGCAGCTCCGGATCCTATACAGCGGGAGTCCAAACGGGGTTATGGCGCGCCTGGGCAGCCGACGGAAAACCTTTGTCCAAAGGTCATTTCGACGAATTCGGCAGGCGCGTTGGGGCTTGGCGCTATGATCATGTTGGTGGTGGCAAGCGTTTTGTTGTGCATGCGGTCAAAGCTCAGGGGAACGGTCGTTATCTGATGGCCGGCCGACGCTTGAAAGCCTGCGATAAGATGGCGCAGAACGGGGCCTGCCAAGGCATCTCCCGGTTCGACAAAAGTGGCAGGCTGCGCATGCGGATCACCCTGCCCAGCGATTGGCAACAGGCTGCCGCAAAGGCCTGTTCATCAAAGCGCAAACGCTCTGACGCTTTCTGCTTGGACGATCATGGTGACCTACTCCACGCCATCACGGGCCTCGCTCGCTTGGTGGCTCGGCGACGCCTAGCACAAACAGCCCACTGTTGGTCTGCCGGCGGCGAGGATGAGGCTTGCCCAGCACTTACTGCCGAGCTTCTCCCCGCAACTGGGTCTGGCTCCGTTTTAAAAAGTGCTGCGGTTAAGGCGGACGACCCCTTTGCTGCCTGCCAAGACCAAGCGAGTTGCGATGCCCTTTGCGCGGTCTGGGCACAGGCTAATGACCCCTTCGCCGTCAGCTC
>JAPKCE010000354.1 GCA_028823075.1 Myxococcota bacterium | reverse complement strand
CCGCCCTTATCTTGACCTTAACCAGCCCTCTGACGCGAAGGCGGATTACATTAACACCTGGACCATGACGTTCGGCTTGGGAGCTACGCTGTGAATCGATTTCAACGACTAACATCGCTGGCTCTTGTGCTCGGTATGGTGTCCCTGTCGCCGGCGACTTCTTGGGCCGATGAGCTGGATGATCTCCTCGATCTCGGCGACGACACCGAGCAGACAGGCGAAGGTGAAAAGAAAGATGACCCGGCTGCCCAGATTGACACCGTCGAAGGTGATGACGCTGCAGCCGCAAGCGCGGCTCCCGAGCCGCGGCAAGCTGAGCGAGGAACCATCAACCCCCGCGACGAGACCATCTTTGCGATCCAAAAGAAGGGCCGCTACATCGGTAAGCGCTTCGAGATAGCGCCCATGGGTGTTGCCACGCTGAACAATAAGTTCACCTGGCATGCTGGTGGCTTGCTCAATGGCTTGTATCACTTTGCCGAGACCATGAGCGTCGAGTTCTCGGCCGGATATTTACACGGTGATTATACGGCGATGACTCGCGAACTGCTCGACCTTAAGAGCCTCACGCCTCCGGGCGCCGATTACGCGTTGCTGTCCTGGTACACCGGTTTGGATATGCAATGGGCGCCGATTTACGGAAAGTTCCGGATCGCCGGGCTCTCCCTGGGACATTTCGATATCTACATGGGTGTTGGACTTGGGCTAAGCCAAGCTGGCATCCGTGAAGTCAGCGAAGGTTCGGGCGACGGAGGCGGGTCGATCGGTGACGAGTTCAACAAACTTGCCGTCAAGGTGATCTCCAACCTGGGCGCTGGTTTACGCTTCTACTTCACCGACCGTTTCGGTGTGCGCGCTGAGTTTCGTAACTACGCCGTCGCCCATTCGGTGCCCGGCGACCCAGAAACACTGAATCCAACTCGCGAATTGGTTTGGAATAACGTCACCCAGAATTCTGTGGATGTGGCGAATATCTTCCTGTTCCAATTTGGCCCTAGCTTCGTCTTTTAGGACTTATTATGAAGAAGCTCTGCTTTATCTTTATGCTCTCGATGCCGTTCTCGGCTTCCGCCCAAGATCTTGATCGGGCGATCGAGGATTTCAATAACGGCGCTTACCACGAGGCCATCGCCGGCTTCTACGAGGTGCTTAAATACGGTGAGAACCGCGGCGATGTTAATGACGCTCGGTATTACATGGCGCGCGCCATGCTCAACAAGAATCTTAACTTCTCGGCCTTGGCCTTCCTGCGCGAGATCATCCTCGATGGCCCGCGCAACCGCCATTACGTTTCGGCCATCGGCTATCTTCTCGAGGCCGGTGATAGGCTGCGCGACGATTACAACGTGCCGAACGTTATCAACCGCGAATACGGCGACGCCTTTCGCGACCTAAAAGATGTGGTGCTCGATCGCGTCAATATGCTCATCGCACAGGTGCTCTATCGCCAGGACAAACTCGATGACGCTTTAGGCTTTCTCGATGCCGAAGCCGGCGTCCCGCCTGGGAGTTCCGAAGCTCCTGCCGCGCGTTATCTCGGCGGCCTCATCGCTATCCGCAACAACGACCTTGAGAGCGCTTTGAGTCTGTTTCAAGACGCCTTGAAAGAGGCCAGCGCGGCGCGCAAGGCTGGACGTACCGAATACTCAGATCGCGTGTATCGCCAGACGGTGCTCGGTATCGCTCGCGTCTATTATGAGCTTGGCTCACGGCTCGGCGCCGAGACCCCAGAAGGTAGCAAGGCATTGCGTCAATCGGCGCTGCATTTCCGCATGGTGCCGCGTTTCACTTCGGATTGGGGCGACGCTATTTTCGAGCGCGGTTGGGTGCATTTCCAACTCAGCGAATACGGTAAGAGTTTGGGTTCGGTTCATAGCCTGAGCGCGCCGTTCTTCTCCGAGAATGCTCAGCACGCCGAAGCCCATGTGCTCAAAATGACTAACTATTTCTATAATTGTCAGTGGGATCGCGTGCGGCGTAGCTTGGGCGAGTTCCAGGGATCCTTCGGCCAGACCGTCCCCAAGCTCGAAGCGTTCTTGGGCTCGAAGCCTCAGGAAGCGGGCGATATTTGGTGGTACGAGCAGTTGCGCGAGAGTATCGAGGGCGACGCGTCTAGTGCCGCCATCCCACAGGTTATTGCTCGAACGGTGGCAGCTAACAATCGCTATGCTCGTCTCAGCTTTTTCCTGACAGCCCTGGGCAAAGAAGCCGAGGCCTTGCGCGCCGTGGACCTGTTCAAGGGTGAACTCGCCGGTGAACTGCTGACCGCCATGGACGAGGCAAAAGGCGCCTTGGAGCCCTTTATGGGGCGCTTAGTGCGCAACAAGTTGCGGCGCCAATTGGTGATCGTGCAGAACATGAGCAGCCAGGCCGACATTATCGAGATCCAAACCGGTCTCGAAGAGGCCAACTGGCTCGACCAGCAGCGCGAAATTGAGTTTGCCAAGCGCAAGCGTTTACCGCGCCCCTTCGTGCCTAGCGACAAGTTCCAATACTGGCCTTTCCATGGCGAGTATTGGCTCGATGAGCTCGGTTTCTATGAATATGCGATTAAGTCTGAGTGCGTGGAGTAAGTTTGAAAACTTTTAAGTCAGTTCTGTTCGGTCTGGGGTTAACTCTCGTTGTGCCCGGATTGGTTTTGTTGCCGGCGCCTAGCGCCAAGGCAGCTAAGAGCAAGTCAGCAAAGAAGAAAAAGCTCAGCAAGGTCGAACTGCGTGAGCAGGCGGCGATGGCTGAGGCGGCCAACCAAGGCCCTTCCAAAAAGGTAAAGCTCAGCTCCGCCGTTGATTCCAAGATGAGCGATTTCTCCGTGCGCGCCCAAAAGAAGCGCGGTGAGGTCATTAAAAAGATTCGCAAAACTCTGCCGCGCCTTAAGGGCCCAGATAAGGCTGACCTGATCTTTCAGTTGGCTGAGCTTTTCTGGAACACTCAGCAGTTCTTTTATCGCCAGGAATACAGCAAGTTCGATAAGGCGTTGCAGGTTTGGTACGAGGCGGGCGGCGACGAAAAGACCAAGCCGAAATTAAAGACTCCGAAGGCCGACGCCTTTAAAAAGCAGGCACTTAAGAATTATGCCATCTTGCTCAAGTCCTACCCGCGTTATCAGAGGCGTGATCAGGTGCTCTACGTGATGGCATACAATCTGTACGAAGCCGGTAAGCAGAACAGCGCGGTTCGCAAGTATGTTGAGCTCGTTAAGAAGTTTCCGAAAAGCGAATATGCCGCCGACGCCTACTTGGCTTTGGGCGAGCACTTCTTCAACAACAACCGCTTG